>JAJQDL010000193.1 GCA_021202235.1 Lachnospiraceae bacterium | reverse complement strand
GCCGCATCCTCTGCTTCACTGACATCCTCGTCCAGTTCATCCAGATGATCCAGATAGTTTTCCGTTACCGCGCCGATCCCGGCAGGTTCTTCCTTCTCTCTGCGTGCTTCTGCGTCAATCTCCTCAAACAGGTCGAGCTCCTCGAATTGCGTCTCCGTCTCATTATCCGCCGACATGCTCCCGTATTCTTCGCTCTCCAGAGATGACAGCAGATCTTCGAAATCGTTATCAAACTCTTTTTCCATATTCTATACACCCTCTATATACGTCCACCGATCTGTCAATCCGGCCGCCTCTGCGCGTCCGGTATCCTGGTTCATTTTACAATCCCCTTTCGGCAAATGCAAGCACTTTTACCGGGTGGGTCTCACAATTCGAAAAATCTTCACATTTTTCATCATACAGGCTCCGTTCTCCGGACACCCCGCCTGACAGAAAAATCGCCTCCCTGAAAGGTAAAAATCTCGGGTAAAATCGCTTCTCCGAAAGGTAAAAATCCAGTTGACAAACCTCCGTGCGATATGTATAATACGAAAAGTACGGTTTGAAACGTGATGAACGTAATGAAAATAAGATGACAGGAGGTTGTGTCGGATGTCTATTTGTCCTAAGAATAAATCCTCGAAGGCTCACAGAGACAGTCGCCGGGCGAACTGGAAGATGAGCGCTCCCACGCTGGTCAAGTGCAGCAAGTGCGGTGCCCTGATGGTTCCCCACAGAGTATGCAAGGCCTGCGGATCCTACAACAAAAAAGAGATCATTCCCCAGGCGGAGTAAAAAAGAAATGGTGTGAGAGTTCCTCTCAGCCATTTCTTTTTTTGCTTGTTCATCAAAACAGGAGGCGGGAACCGCCTCCTGTTTGATTTCACATATCTTTTTCTTACTGAGCCTGAGCCTGTACAGCCGTAATGGCGACCACACCCACGATATCGTCGGCGGAGCAGCCTCTGGACAGATCGTTCACAGGCTTGGCGATACCCTGCGTGACCGGGCCGTAGGCCTCTGCCTTGGCCAGTCTTTGGGTCAGCTTGTAACCGATATTTCCGGCATCCAGGTTCGGGAAGATCAGGACGTTGGCATGTCCGGCGATCTCGCTGCCGGGAGCCTTGGAAGCGCCCACGCTGGGAACGATGGCCGCATCCAGCTGGAACTCTCCGTCCACCGTCAGATCGGGGAACTGCTCGTGCGCCAGAGCCACGGCATCCGTCACCTTGTCGACCAGCGCGTGCTTGGCACTGCCCTTGGTGGAGTGAGACAGCATAGCCACCTTGGCGGGCTTGCCCACCAGCAGCTCGAAGGACTCGGCGGAGGAGTTGGCGATGGAGGCCAGCGCGTCGGAGGGCGGAGCCTGATTCAGGCCGCGGTCGGCAAAGACAAAGGTTCCGTTCTCACCATCTTCGCAGTCAGGCACGATCATCAGGAAGAAAGCGGACACCAGCTTCGTGCCGGGCTTCGTCTTCAGGATCTGCAGGCAGGGACGCAGCGTATCGGCCGTAGAATGGCAGGCGCCGGAAACCATACCGTCGGCATCTCCCATCTTCACCATCATCACACCATAATACAGATAATCCTTCAGCAGGATCTCCTTCGCCTGCTCAGGAGTCAGACCCTTCTTCTTACGAATTTCAACAAGGGCATCTATGTAGCCGGCCGTCTTCTCGCTGGTTGCGGGATCCACGATCGTCACACCGGTCAGATCAAAACCGGCACCAAACTTCTCGACCTCGGCAGGGCTGCCCACCAGTACGACATTGGCGAAGCCTTCCTTCATGACCTTCTCGGCGGCCTCATAGGTACGGGCGTCCATGGACTCCGGCAGTACGATAGTCGTTTTGTTCTCAGGGGCGCTGGCTTTCTGGGTTTCTATAATACTCATTTTCTTCTGCTCCTTTCCTGTTCGGAACTCTGACTTTTCTGGTTCTTCGAAGGAATCTGAAAATCTCTTCGCATTCTTCCAGACTTTTTAAGTATACACATTTTTCTGTCGTTCGACAAGAGTATTTTGCCCATTTTCGTCAGAAGTATATCGTCCATTTTCGTCCGTTCCGCGTTCCCGATTTGGGACTGGTATTTTCCTTATGAACAGGCTACAATAAAGGACAGCCTGCTTACCTGTCACAGAAAGGAAATCACACATGAGAGTTGCGGGAATCATCGCCGAATACAATCCGTTCCACCGGGGCCATCAGTACCATCTCCGGCAGGCCCGGGAGCTCACCGGCGCGGAGGCTGTCGTCGTCGTCATGAGCGGCTCCTTCGTCCAGCGGGGCGAACCGGCGCTGACAGATAAATTCAGCCGGGCAGCCATGGCCATCCGCGGCGGCGCCGATGTGGTGCTGGAGCTCCCCGTCCCCTACGCCACGGCCTCTGCAGAGACCTTTGCCGGGGGAGCCGTGGAGATCCTCGATTCTCTGGGCGTGGTGACAGACCTGGTCTACGGCTGCGAGTGCCCGGAGCCTGCGCGTATCTCTCATGTGGCCCGCATCCTGACGGAGGAACCTTTCTCCTTCCGGGAACATCTCCATGCAGAGCTGCGCCGCGGCTGTGCCTATCCGGAGGCCCGATCGGCGGCTCTGGAGGTCTGCTGTCCCGGAAACCGCGACCTGCTTCGCAGTCCGAACAACATCCTGGCCGTAGAGTACCACAAGGCACTGCTCCGCCGGGGCAGCAAGATTCACCCCGTCGCCCTGCAAAGATCCGGAGAAGAGTATCATTCTCTCCGGCTGTCCTCCTCTGCACCCGCCTCCGCCTCGGCCATCCGGCAGGAATTCGCCCGGCTCGACGGACTTCTGGCTGCAGAAGGAAAGCAGCACGCTCCGGGATGCCTTCCCGCGGAAGCCCTGCGGACCGCATTTCCGGACAGCCCCCTCTGGACACAGCTCCCGGAATTCTGTATCCAGGAGATTCCCTGGAGACTCTATCCCGACGATTTCTCGGCCCTGCTCCGCTGCGTTCTGCTGCGAACCTCGCCCGAAGAGCTGACGGACATACAGGATATGTCCCCCGCGCTTGCCGCCCGCCTCAAGCATTTCAGCGGACAGCTTCTGACCTGTACAGAGCTGGCGGAGCAGCTTAAGACCCGGCAGATCACCCGCACCCGGGTGAACCGCGCCCTGCTCCACACACTCCTGGAGCTTCCCTCTTCACAGCCTCCGATCACCGCTGTCCGTCTCCTGGCCATGCGCCGCGGCACGCCGGTGATGCGGGCCATCCAGAACCATTCTGAGATTCCCATCGTCACCAAGCTGGCCGACGCGCCAGTCGGCTCTCTCGAGGCAGACAACCGGGCGGAGGAGATGTTCCGGACCGCCCTGTGGCAAAAGACAGGATACCGTCTGAACACGGAAAACCGCCTGGGACCGCTGCTCCTCTGAAAAAAACGCACCGAAGTGCAGCCATTTTTCCTGCTGCACTCCGGTGCATATCTTTATTGCTCTACTCCTCTGCCTCCATCAGATACATCCGCGAACTGAAATCCGGGAAGAACCGCACCTCCCCGCTGTAGCCGGTCGCCGCGTAGGCAGGCCGCAGGCGCACGCCGCCGTACATCAGGACATCTCCTCCGGCCCGACAGTCCTCCGTCTCCCCATCCAGACGAATGAAGAGATCGTCCAGGGCATCCGGAGCTTTGCAATCCCTTTTTGCACGCCGCGTCAGGTTCCCCAGCCCCTGCAGTTCCTGCCGGACGGCGCGGCTGGTGAAATGATAGGAGCGCGCCGCGTCCAGTCCCCGGGCTCGATAGCAGGCATACTGAATATTCGGCACCGTCAGCTTCTGCATGAGGAAGCCCACGGCCCGGCTTCGGTCCGGCGCGACACAGGTCCACTCCAGCAGATCGTCCGGCAGCTGCATCAGCACACTTCCTCCTTCTTCGCCCCGGAAATACCGGCCTCGGTAGAAACTCCCCCACTGAAGGACGGGCCGCCATTTCTTATAGAAGGCGATCTGCTCCCGGATCGTCGTCCTCTCCTCCGGCGTCATCTCCTGCAGGTTGCATTCATAGCCGCATACGCCGAAGGCTGCCACCTGAAAACGGGTCTCCAGGGGCGTACACCGCAGTGTCTGATGGTTCGGGCAGGCTGACACATGCGCCCCCACCGTGGACAGCGGGTAGCCATAGCTGTAATTGTTCTGCATCTCCGCCCGGCACAGAGCATCCGTATTGTCGCTGGCCCAGATCTGCGGGCAGTAGCTCAGGATTCCCAGGTCAAAACGATTGCCTCCCGCGGAGCACCCTTCAAAAAGGATCTCCGGGAACCGTCGTGCCAGCACATCCAGGCACCGGTACAGCCCCAGCACATAGCGGTGCGTCACCTCGCCCTGCTGCTCCGCCGGCAGGGCGGCGGAAAACACATCCGAGAAGATGCGGTTCATGTCCCATTTCACATAGGAGATCTCGGCCGACGAGAAGACCCGGGTCATCGCCTTGATGATAAAATCCTGCACCTCCGTCCGCGTCAGATCCAGCACCCGCTGGTGCCTTCCTTCCGAATGAGGTTTCCCGGGGATGGCCAGCGCCCAGTCCGGATGCGCCCGATACAGATCGCTGTCTACATTCACCATCTCCGGTTCCACCCAAATACCGAAGTCAAGGCCCAGCGCCCGGATCTTACGGCAGAGGCCGTCCAGACCATGGGGCAGCTTTCCGGCATTTACCTCCCAGTCGCCCAGGGAACGCAGATCATCGTTTCGCGCACCGAACCAGCCGTCATCCATGACAAAAAGCTCCACGCCCACGTTCCGCGCGGCCTCCGCCAGCTGCAGCCTCGACTCCCCGTAGCTGTCAACATACCCCGCCGCACAGCTCCTAACAAGCACCGGAAGATCCTTATATTTCCAGACGCCCCGCACGATGTGCTCCCGGACAAAACGGTGCATGCACTGGCTCAGCCCGTTCCGCCCCTCACAGGAGTAAGCCATCACCGCCTCCGGCGCCGCGAAGGAAGCTCCCGGCGCAAGAAGCCAGGAAAAGGACTGCGGATTGATCCCCGTGATAAACCGGGTCTTCCCATACCCGCTGACCTCGGCCGCCTCATAGTGATTGCCGCTGTAGATCAGATTGAAGCCGTAGCAACTCCCGGAATCCTCCGTCACCCCCGGCTCCGCCAGCATAACAAAGGGATTGGCATGGCCAGAGGAGGTGCCTGTATACGAAGCGCTGACATGCTTCCCCGCATAAAGAGGGATGTCTGTTCTCTTCATTTCCCGGCCCCAGGCGCCGCTGAAGGTGGTGAGCATGTAACCAGGCTCATCGAAATCCACCTGCGCGCTCATCAGCCGCTTCACCTGTACCGAAGCCGTCCCCGTATTGATCAGCTCCGCGCTCCGGGTGATGACATCACACGCAGCAAAAACACGATAATACAGCCTCAGCGTCAAACCATACTGCCTGTCCCGCAGTGTCACACACAGCCCTTCGGCCTTCCCTGTCTCATCGTATGCATGAGGAAGCCCCGAGGCGTCCTCCCAGTCTCCTCTTTCCGCCGATTCAAACAGAAAATCACTGGTAATGCTCCCATCCGCGTGCACCACCTCCACGAAGGGCTCCCGGACGTCTCCCTTCCCATAGGAGGACATCTCAAGACGCATATCCTCCAGGGAAAACGTCGTATGTTCATCGTCATATACATTGGCATTTCCCGGCGGGAAAGCATGCGGTTCCGTCAGCGCCTCCGTCCCGCCCCCTGTCAGGTTGATTTTTCTTCCATAATACAAATGCTCCAGATGCCCCGTCTCCGTCACACGAAAGCAGTACGTCGTGCGGTTCGTATCCAGGATGTAACAGCCGTGATTCTCTCGGATCATCGCTTTGCCCTCCCACTCTTACTCCTTCCGTTCGATCTCCGCCGGTTCAGAAAAACCGCAAAGTCTGCCCGGAATGTCAGATCAATTCTAGCATTCCGGGCAGACTTTGTCACCTTTCATTCGCCATATATTTTCAAAAAAGTGAATTTATTTTAATTACGTTACTTCGTCAGCAGCAGCATAATCTCGTTGCTGCGGCGGACGAATTCGGCCATGGCGTCGGCCTTCATCGGCTCATGGCTGATTGCCGCCAGGTCATAAACCTGTTTGCAGAACATCTCCGTATGCTCGCCCTCCCGGTTCTCCAGGATATAGCGGACCAGCGGGTTCCGGGCATTCAGTACCAGCGTCGCCGGAGTATCCTGCCCCATGTCGCTGATACCGTATATCTTCAGCATTTCCTGCATCCGGCGGCTCTCCTCGGAGAGGGTAAGCATGGAGGCGATGCCCTCATCCTTCAGATTCTCCACCTTCACGGCCAGATCCTCGCGGTCCAGCGCCTTGCGGAAGATCTCCGTCAGCGCGTCCGTCGTCTCCTGCGGCACAGCCGCATCCTCCGCACGCAGGTCGCCGGTCACATCCGCGTCGATCCGCTGGAAATGCAGCTTCTCATTTTTCTGCTCCAGCATCGTGATGAAGGGCGAATCCAGGTTGGAGGGAAGCACTACGGCATTCATGCCGGCATCCTGATACATCTTAATATACTGGCTCTGCTGCACCTCATCGGTGACATAACCCACGGTGATGACTTCCTTCTGCGGCGTCTCCTTGCCCTCCTCCTTCGGAGCGGCCGGATCATCCTCCATATGAGAAGGCATCTCATTCAGATCCTTCAGTGTCAGATATTTCGCGGACAGGTCGCGGAAGAGCAGGCTCTCCTTCACCCGGTCATAGAACTTCTCATCCTTCAGACAGCCGTACTTGATAAAGGGATGGATATCCTCCCAGTATTTCTCATAGGACTCGCGCTCCGTGTTGCAGAGAGCGTTGAGCTTGTCGGCCACCTTCTTTGTAATATAGTCGGAGATTTTCTTCACAAAGCCGTCGTTCTGCAGGGCACTCCGGGAGACGTTCAGCGGCAGGTCAGGGCAGTCGATGACACCCTTCAGCAGCAGCAGAAACTCCGGAATGACCTCCTTGATGTTATCCGCGATAAACACCCGGTTGTTATACAGCTTGATGGTGCCCTCGGCGGACTCATACTCGTTGTTGATCTTCGGGAAATACAGGATGCCCTTGAGGTTGAAGGGGTAATCCATATTCAGATGGATCCAGAACAGCGGCTCCTTATAGTCATGGAAAACCTTCCGGTAGAATTCCTTATACTCCTCCTCGGTGCAGTCGTTGGGGTGCTTCGCCCACAAAGGATTCGTATCGCTGAGGGATTGCGGCTCCGGCTCCTTCTTCTCCTCTTCCTCGTCCTTTTCCTCTTCGGTCTCCTCGCCGCCTTCGACGGTCTCCGCAGCTTCTTCTGCAGTCTCCGCAGCTTCTTCTGCAGTCTCCGCAGGTTCAACAGCCTCCGGTTCGATCACCTCCGTGGCCTCGCGCTCCAGCTGCTTCTCCCAGGCCTCCGTGGTGAACAGATAGATCTCTACCGGCATGAAGGAGCAGTATTTCTCGATGATCTCACGCGCCCGGTACTCGTGGGAGAATTCATAGCTGTCCTCGTTCAGGTACAGAGTGATCTCCGTACCGACCTCAGTCCGCGCTCCTTCCTCCATGGAATACTCGGTGCCGCCGCTGCAGGTCCAGTGTACCGGCGCCGCTCCTTCCTGGCAGGACAGGGTATCAATGGTCACCTGATCGGCCACCATGAAGGCCGAGTAGAAGCCCAGACCGAAATGTCCGATGATCTGATCGTCCGAGGTCTTGTCCTTGTATTTCTCAATGAAAGCCGTCGCGCCGGAGAAGGCGATCTGGTTGATATACTCATCCACCTCATCAAAGGTCATACCGATACCGGTATCGATAACCCGGATCGTATGCTCCTTGTCATCCACGACGACGACGACCCGCTCCTTCTTTCCCTCGGGGATCGTCACCTCGCCCATCCCGGCCAGCTTGTGCAGCTTGGTCACCGCATCACAGCCGTTGGAAATCAGCTCCCGGTAAAAGATATCATGATCGGAATACAGCCATTTTTTAATGATCGGAAAAAGGTTTTCACTGTTGATCGAAAGGTTTCCCTGTTTATTATCCATTGCGAATCTCTCCCTCTGAATTATTAGCACTCGCTTCGCTTGAGTGCTGATTTTCTTTAATTCAGAGTTATAAACCTATTTAGAAGAAATGTCAACCCTTTTTTTCCTCTTCCTGCTCCAGCAGGCGGATGGACAGCTCCAGATAGAACAGCTCGTCCGGGTTCTCCAGGTCCGAGCCCAGGATCTCTTTGATCTTATCCAGACGGTAAAGGAAGGTGCTCCGGTGGACGAAGAGCTGCTTGGCCGCCTGAGTCGCACTGAGGTGCTGATCAAGATAGGCCTTCAAAGTAGTCATATATTCCGTGTGATTCTTTTCATCCGCCTGTTTCAGCCGCAGCAGGCCTTCGTGGCAGAGCATATTTCCGGGGAGGCGCCGCGTCGTCTGCTCCATGATGTAAGTCAGCGCCACCTGGCTGAAATGATGGATCCACAGGTACGGACTCTTGCGGCTTCCCACATCCAGCGCCGTACTGGCCTGCACATACTGGCGGCGCAGATTCATATGTCCCTGCATCGTCCGACTGTAACCGGCCTTCAGATAGCTGTCGCGAATGAAATAGACCAGCTGTGAAGCCACCTCTTCCTCGTCAAGCTCCAGCCGCGTCAGGTCAAAGAAGGTCACGATCTCCTCCCGGTACAGAAAGCTCACCGAGTCCTCCATCTGTTTGCGGATGTACTGGCAAATGGCCCGGGTGGAGAGCTGCTTCTGATTCAGATAGGTGATCTGCAGAATCAGACAGAGATATTCATGACCGGCGCTCCAGCCGGCCGCCGAGAGCTGACGGCTGATCTGCATATAGTCCGCCGTCCGGTCTGAAAGAATCCGCTGGAAGATCTGTTCCAAATCGTCCGCTGCCGGAGCAGCGGCCTCCTGCGACAGCAGGTATTCCAGCCGACCGGTCAGCTCCTCGAGGATACAGATACATCCCTCTGTCAGCGGACGCTCACACTCCGTCAGCACCAGACGGTGCGTAGGCTTCCCCTCCACATAGAGGTTCCGGTTCAGCGTGCGGCAGCCGCTGATATAGCCGGGAAATAACATCGTCTCCCGGCTCTCGGCCATTTTCTGATAGGAAGTGTCCTGAAGCAGGGCGTTCATATATTCCATGTTCACGCCATCCTCCGAGAAGAGCCTGGCCCGCCCGGGCAGCTTCTCTCCGCCCGCTTCGGCGGTTCGTGTGAAATCCAGTCCCATGACAAGCAGCGGATTCTTTAAGAATGCAGCTGTCGTTTCCAGAATCGGAGTCATCCCCGCTCCTTCTGTCATCAGCCGGTCTACCCGCCGGTTCCAGGCATCGCAGCGATCAAAAACACACTGGATCTCATTCAGGACCTGATATTCCTCCTCATCCGGGCGCAGCGCAAGACACAGATAGACGTCCTCCGCCGTCTCCCCGGCGGCATCCGTCGCTTCGGCCCGTGTTTTCACTTCATTCCGGTGAAAGTCCTCCGGAGAGGCCGCCGTATCTGCGGTCTCAGAGATCATAAAACAGGTCCCGCAGAATATGCGGAACCGTCCTTCCGCCTCGCCCTCCCAGAGCCGGCGGCGAAATGTCTCTTCTGTATCTACCGGGATCACACACACATGCCCGTCTGCAAAAGCCTCCCCCGTCCCGCCGTCCGGACACCAGAACGGACGCAGGTACCGGTCCCGTCCGGACAGTCCCTCGTGCAGAGGAATCGAATATTTCTCACTCAGAGCCTCATATAAATACGCCGATGACAGCTCCAATCTGCTCCCTCCCTCCGAATCAGACAATAAACGTCCTGGCCACTTCTGCCGCCTCCACGCAATTTTCCGTGTAGGCGTCGGCTCCCATATGCTCCGCCAGCTGCCTGGTCACAGCACCGCCGCCCACCATGATCTTATATTTCCGTTCCGGATCGTTGCGCCGCAGCGATTTCACGACCTGCTCCATCTCCGGGAGCGTCGTGCTCAGGAGCGAGGAGATACAGACGATGGAGACGTCTGGTGTCTCCCGAACGGCCCGGAGAAACTGTTTTTCTGAGATGTCCACTCCCAGGTCGATCACCCGGAAACCGGCACTGCGGAACATGATCGCCACGAGGTTCTTCCCCACGTCATGAAGATCACCTTCCACTGTTCCCAGAATGACTGTGCCGATCTTCTCCTGACTCAGATCGCCGCCCTGCGCTTCCAGCAGTTCAAAGCCCTTGCGGATACTGCGGGCCGCCGCCAGGATCCGCAGGATATCCGCTTCCTGGTTCTTATAGTTCTCCCCCACAGTCCGCATGGCCGGCATCATAGCCTCTTCCATCATGCGCATCGGCTCAATCCCCTGCGCCAGCGCCTCCTGCACCAGCTGCTCCGTCTCGCCGGGGTGTCCCTCCTCGACCGCTCTTCTCAGTTTCTCCAGTACCTCCATGCTCTGCTCACCTTCCTGTGATCCGTTCTGCTCCGCCGCACGGAATTTTCCCTGTCTGATGTCACCCGCACTTACGCCAGCAGATAGCAGCTGGTGTACGCGATCGTGCACGAACCGTAATAATACTCCAGATGATTCGCCTGACAGACCTGCGTCACCAGCAGCCCGTAGGCCTCCATTGATGAAAACGCCTGCTCAGGAAAACGGCAGGGCGCATCGGGATACGTACAGGTCCCGCAGCGGGTGCAGCATCCGGCTCCAAGGACGAGCATCCCCGGATATTTTTCGCGCAGTACCCGCTCAAACGCGGCAAACAGTTCCTTATGCCGCGCCTCAGTCTCCATCATGGTCTCTCCGTCCAGTTCATCCTCCAGCTCCCCGACTGTCTGTACGATCAGGCCGTGCTCATAGCGCGTCACCCGCGCCCGGCACTCCTCCAGCGTTCCGCATCCGGGCGGACAGCTCCAGCATTTTCCGTACATATGGCAGCTGTTCGTCTCGCACATCTGACGCACTTCGGGCCGCAGCTTCAGGGTGGCACAGTCCAGCGGCGCCACGTGGGAGAACCCCATGTTCTCTCCCGCCTCACACAACGCATCCAGTTCTGTCATCTTACGCCCTCCTCTATGCAGTGAGATTCTCTGGACTCCTTCGCATCCGCGTGCTCCCGGGATCTCAGAGCCCCAGCTCATCAACAAAGCAATCCTGAAATTCAGGCAGCGTGGCCAGCTCCAGGAAATCTACCCGTCCCGCCAGCGCATCCGCCTGCTCCCACTCTTCACGGTCCAGAAGCGCGATCTTCGCTCCCTGACCGGCCGCATTGCCGACGGGCTGTACGCGGGCTGCCAGAGAACGCGGAAGCATCCCGATCTCCGCCGCGCTAAGCGGATCCATATAGTTACCGAAGGCGCCCGCCAGCCAGACGCAGCTGATATCTTCCTCCGCGATGCCGAGTTCCTGCATCAGCAGCGCGATCCCGGCTGCGATGGCCGCCTTGGCCAGCTGCACCTCCCGGACATCCTTCTGCGTCAGGTAAACGCCATTTTCCCGTGCGGACTCGCCGGGCGGCACCAGGGTAAAGACCCGCGGATCCTCCTGCCCGCTGGTGAGCGTCCCGCCCTCATTGATCCGCCCCTCCCGCAGCAGGCAGGCCACCAGATCAATGAGAC
>JAJQDL010000069.1 GCA_021202235.1 Lachnospiraceae bacterium | reverse complement strand
CGGCCCCCCCCCGCCGCCGCCCCAGGCCGCAGCCGGAGACTACGCCGCCGGAGGACGCCGTCGCGGGGAAAGCCAACGCAGGCAAGCCCCCTCTGATCAACGCGCTGATGAACCGCAAATCCTACGCGCGCACCTCGGCACAGCCGGGGAAGACGCAGACCATTAATTATTATAACATCAATGAACAGCTGTATTTTGTGGATCTGCCCGGCTACGGCTTCGCCAGAGTCTCTGTGCAGGAGAAAGCGAAATGGGGAAAAATGATCGAGCGTTATCTCGCTACTTCAAGGCAGCTGCGTCAGGTCTTCCTGCTTGTGGATATCCGCCACGCGCCGGGAGAAAATGACCGGATCATGTATGACTGGATCCTGCAGTCCGGCCGCCGGCCGCTCGTTATCGCGACGAAGCTGGACAAGATCAAGCGCAGCCAGATCGCGAAGCAGTGCAGGCTGATCCGCGAAACACTGTGCATGGAGGCGGGAGATATATTGATTCCGTTCTCAGCGGAGACGAAGCAGGGGCGGGAGGAGATCTATGCCCTGCTGGAGGAGGAGCTTCCGGAACAGAGAACAAAGTGATCTTTCGGAAGAGGGGGTCGAAAGATAATATGGAACGATGCGTGGGACAGAGTCTGACGCGAGAATAGGAAGTACGGAGAAGACAGGAGGAACTCATGGAGAGTATTACTATGCGGGAATTGTACCGCAATTCACAGCAGTATCTGAATCAGAGCATCACTGTAGAAGGCTGGATCCGGAATATCCGGGATTCTCGCTCGTTCGGCTTCATCATGGTCAGCGATGGCACCTTTTTTGAGCCGCTGCAGATCGTCTACCATGACACGCTGGAGAATTTCGCTGAGATTTCCCACTGCAACGTGGGTGCAGCGCTGCGGGCGACGGGAACTCTGGTCGCGACACCGCAGGCAAAACAGCCCTTTGAGCTGCAGGCAGACTGCATCGAGGTGGAGGGGGCGTCCACACCGGACTATCCCCTGCAGCCGAAACGCCATACAATGGAATATCTGCGGACGATTTCGCATCTGAGGCCGCGGACCAATACCTTCCAGGCTGTCTTCCGCGTTCGTTCTCTGGCGGCCTATGCGATTCATCGTTTCTTCCAGGAGCGCGATTTTGTCTATGTACACACGCCGATCATCACCGGCAGCGACTGCGAGGGCGCCGGGGAAATGTTCCGCGTGACGACGCTTCCTGCGGAAAACCCGCCCCGGACGCCCGATGGCGCAGTCGACTTCAGCCAGGATTTCTTCGGCAAGGCGGCCGGGCTCACGGTCAGCGGACAACTGAACGGAGAGACTTTCGCCATGGCCTTCCGCAATATTTACACCTTTGGACCCACCTTCCGTGCGGAAGATTCCAACACTACCCGCCACGCGGCGGAGTTCTGGATGATCGAGCCGGAGATCGCTTTTGCTGATCTGCAGGACGACATGATCCTGGCGGAGAGCATGCTCAAATATATTATCCGTTATGTCCTGGAAAATGCGCCGGAAGAAATGGCCTTTCTGAACAAATTTGTGGACAAGGGACTGATCGATCGTCTGAAGCACGTTGCAGACTCCGAGTTTGGCCGCGTGACGTACACCGAGGCCATAAAAATTCTTGAGAAGCACAATGACCGTTTTGAATACAAGGTGTCCTGGGGCTGCGATCTGCAGACTGAGTATGAGCGCTATCTGACCGAGCAGGTCTTCAAACGTCCGGTCTTCGTCACCGACTACCCGAAGGAGATCAAGGCTTTCTATATGAAGCAGAACGACGATGGGAAGACGGTTGCAGCCATGGACTGCCTGGTGCCCGGCATCGGTGAGATCATCGGCGGCAGCCAGCGCGAAGAGGATTACGACAAGCTCCTGACCCGCATGCGGGAACTGGGCATGAAGGAAGAGGACTACAGCTTCTACCTGGATCTGCGCCGCTACGGGACGGCCCGTCACGCCGGTTTTGGCCTTGGCTTTGAGCGCTGCATCATGTACCTGACCGGCATGGGCAATATCCGCGACGTGCTCCCCTTCCCGCGAACCGTGAGGAACTGCGAACTGTAAAAAGAACATTCCCTGCTATGGGTGTATAAGATATAAAAATCCGCCTGATCCTGCGACCAGGTGGATTTTTCCCTTTCCGACGTTTGCAAGGTGACAGGAGTTCGTGTATACGTGCAGACCTCGAATGACAGGCGATCTGTCATAAAAGATGGGGTGATAAAAAACGTTGAAGAAATGTAAAAAAAGCGCTTGCATTTCTCTGGACGGTGTGATAAGATAGCATTCGTTCGGGGCATTGGCGAAGTTGGGATCGCGCTTGACTGGCAGTCAAGAGGCCAGGGGTTCGAATCCCCTATGCTCCACTCAGGCACACACGTTGAAAGCGTGTGTGTTTTTTTCTTTATTTCAGCGCTTCCCGCAGTACTTCCAGATTTTCTTCTGCCAGAGACAGGTATGTCGTGCCTGTTTCTGCCTCTTTCAGTGTGACGGACTGCATGGAATGCATCGTCAGGATCTGCTGGTTTTTATCCTGCGTGTTCTGCTGAATCGCCGTTGCGATGGTCTGGTCGGAGTTCTCGATGGTCAGGATGCTGCCGAGCTCCAGCTCATCCACCTTTCCGGCGAGGAAGACGATCGTCTCAAAGCTGGCCTCTGTCTCAGAAGAACAGCCGGCGAAGGCGGCGTAGTAGGAGAGGCCGTAGTCATCGACCAGATAGCGGAAGGGGAAACGATCCCCGAAGAGCAGGGCGTTTTGGGTGGAAGTGTCGACTGCTTCCTGATATGAGGCATCCAGAGCAGAGAGCTCTTCTGTGTAGGCAGCGGCATTTTCTGTATAGAGCTCCGCATGCTCCGGGTCAATTTTCGCCAGTGTTTCGGCAATGACGCCGCTGAGGGTCTCTGCATTTCGCAGGGAGAGCCAGATGTGTTCGTCGTACTCGGCTTCCTCCCCGTCGTCGTCTTCCCCTTCCATGCCTTCTACAATTTCCTCTTCCTGGACCTTCTCGCCCAGCACATCCATCAGGTTGATCACCTGCATTTCTTCATTAACAGCCCCCTGCAGCGCATCCTCCACCCACTGGTCGGATTCACCGCCCACATAGATGAAGAGGTCACAGGTGGAGATATTCAGGATGTCCTCTACGGTCGGCTGGAAGCTGTGCATATCCACCCCGTCGTCGGCCAGAAAGATCAGGTTCGCCTCGTCATTGCCGGACAGGATCTCCCGGACCCAGTCGTAGACAGGGAAGATCGTGGTCACGACACGGAGAGATTCCGCCTCACCGGAAGCCGACGCGGAAGAGGCTCCGCAGCCGACGAGAGAAGGCACGGTCAGTGTAAGAACCAGACAAAGGATCAGAAAACGTCGCATAAGAAGTAAACCTCCTGAAAAACAGCGGGCCGCGGATATATATTCGCAGCCACTTGGGAAATAAACAGGTCAATCGTCTTTCAGCCCTGATCCCGGCAGGCTTCACAGATGCCGTAGAAAATAGTACGTGTGGGATCGAGCGCGAAGCCGTGGTGTTCTGCCATATGGAGTCCCAGACTATCTACTTCATGACATTGCAGATGAATCAGCTTTCCGCATTTCTCACATTTGCAGTGATAGCAGGAGTTGGCAGGCATCTCGTGCTCGCCCAGATATTCGAAACAGGCGCTCCCGATCCCGTCCACCGTGTAGCGGGCGACCAGGCCCTGCTCCACCATGCGGTCGAGGTTACGATATACAGTAGTTGTTCCTACAGAAATCCCCTGCTTTCGAAAATAATCACAGATATCGTTTACCGTGACATGCTTTCCCGGGACAGACTGCAGGTAGGCGAGCAGCTCCGCCATCTGTCGGGTCTTATACTGCATTTTATTATTTACCAAAGAAAACGCCTCCTTTGTGTAAATCCTTTCCGGCGTTCACTATAGCACCGACCGGTTGGCGTGTCAAGAAAAATGAAAATCGTTTTCAAATTGATGAAGTCTTGCGCCGCCCATTGATTTGTTATATACTGGGAATGCTTTTTTGGAAAGCCTGTTGAAACGGTTGCAGGCGGGCGTTAAACAGGATGACGGGGGAAATGAGTAAATGCCGCGGCAGCGACGCGTCGTAGATTGGTTTGTGAATGGGAGTTTGGCCATGTGGACTGCAGAGAACTGGAAGGATTATGAAGTGCTTGACACGAGCAGGGGAGAGAAGCTGGAGCGCTGGGGAAAGTATATCCTGGTGCGTCCGGATCCCCAGGTGATTTGGGATACGCCCCGGGAAGATCGTGGCTGGAGAAAGCCGAATGCTCATTATCATCGCAGTTCCAGAGGCGGCGGGGAATGGGAGTTCTTTGATCTGCCGGAGCAGTGGAGCATCCGTTACCGGGATCTGACCTTTCATTTAAAACCCTTTCACTTCAAGCATACCGGACTCTTTCCGGAGCAGGCGGTCAACTGGGGCTGGTTCTCTGAAAAGATCCGCCGGGCAGGGCGGCCTGTCAAGGTGCTGAATCTGTTCGCCTACACGGGCGGCGCGACGCTGGCCGCGGCGGCGGCCGGAGCTTCCGTGACGCATGTAGATGCTTCCAGGGGCATGGTGACTTGGGCTCGGGAGAATGCCCGCGCCAGCGGCCTGGGTGAAGCGCCGATCCGCTGGATCGTCGATGACTGTATGAAGTTCGTGGAGCGGGAGATCCGCCGGGGGAATCACTATGACGCGGTGATCATGGATCCGCCTTCCTATGGGCGCGGTCCCAAAGGGGAGATCTGGAAGATCGAGGATGCCATTCATCCGTTGGTGCGCTCCTGCGCGGCACTGCTCTCGGACGAACCGCTTTTCTTCCTTATTAATTCCTACACAACGGGGCTGGCGCCTGCGGTACTCTCGTACCTGATCGGTCTGGAGGTGGCGCCGGGACGCGGGGGGTATGTTTCGGCAGAGGAGATCGGACTGCCGGTCCGCCGCAGCGGTCTCGTACTTCCGTGCGGCGCATCCGGACGGTGGAACCGGGACGAGTGACGAGATAAAGATATCAGCGGCATTATCGTAAATAAAGAAATCCTGCCGCTGCGATCTGCACCGCCAGAATCAGAGGAACACCGAGTGTAAAGAGGCGGTGCTTTGTCTTGTGATGGAAGAAGCGCATCCCCAGGAGAGCGCCGACGCTGCCGCCGAGGACGGCAGAGAGAAGCAAAGTCCTTTCCGGAATCCGCCACGCATGTTTCCTGGCACGATGTTTATCGAGGCCGAAGAGGGTAAGAGAAAGCAGATTGATGAAAATGAGGTAAGCGAAAACAAAGTGATTCATGGGTATCCTCCCGATTTGTCAATGATTTTGTTGTGTTCCCTGCGATTTGCCTGTGCGAAGGCTTGCTCGTGCGCTTATCATATCCTGTTTGCGGGAGCCGGTCAATGGGATGAAGAAACATAAATAAGTAAATATGAAGAAAAGAAGAAAAAAATCCTAAAAAGCCCTTGCTTTTTCCAGAGAGTTCGTGTATGATGGGAAAGCTGTGACATGATAGCTGTGAAGCGCGAGGTTGCTGCCCACCGTGGCAGGTTTTCCGTGGAGCGAATGTCAAGTTAGGAAACTGGCGACAAGTCACTGTACCGAGAAACCATCTACCGGAACGAGTAGAAATGACGTGTGAGAGTCTTCGGGACACACACGGGAATGTGTACAGTCACCACTTGTCGGAATGCGTAACGCATACGAAAAGGAGGCGACTTTTTTTATGGCAAGTCAGGTTATGAGGATCACATTGAAGGCCTATGATCACCAGCTGGTGGATCAGAGCGCGGCAAAAATCGTCGACACGGTGAAGAGGACGGGCGCCCAGGTCAGCGGACCGGTTCCGCTGCCCACGAAGAAGGAAGTGGTGACCATCCTGCGCGCGGTTCACAAGTACAAGGATTCCAGAGAGCAGTTCGAGCAGAGAACGCATAAGAGACTGATCGACATCATCTCTCCGAATCAGAAGACGGTGGATCAGCTCTCCAGGCTGGAGATGCCTGCCGGTGTCTATATCGACATCAAAATGAAGCAGAAGTAAAACACATTCTAGTATGAGCACCCTGTGTGCTCCGCTGTAGGAGGAAAGAAAATGAAGAAAGCAATTTTGGCAACCAAGGTCGGCATGACGCAGATTTTTGGCGAGGATGGCATCCTGACACCTGTGACGGTTCTGCAGGCAGGTCCCTGTGTGGTGACGCAGGTGAAGACGCAGGAGAACGACGGTTACAGCGCCGTGCAGGTCGGCTTTGTTGACAAGCGCGAGAAGCTGGTGAATAAGTGCCAGAAAGGCCATTTTGATAAGGCCGGCGTATCCTATAAGAGGTTTGCCCGCGAGTTCAGACTGGACGATGCGGAGAACTACACGCTGGGCGCGGAGATCAAGGCAGACGTATTTGCGGCTGGCGACAAGGTCGATGCCACGGCTGTTTCCAAGGGCAAGGGCTTCCAGGGCGCGATCAAGAGACACGGCCTGAGCAGAGGACCCATGGCTCACGGTTCCAAGTACCACCGTCATGCCGGTTCCAACGGCGCCTGCTCCAATCCCTCCAAGGTGTTCAAGGGCAAGAAGATGGCGGGTCAGACCGGCGGTCGTCAGATCACGGTTCAGAACCTGGAGGTTGTCCGCGTGGACGCCGATGACAACATCCTGCTGGTGAAGGGGTCCGTCCCCGGACCGAAGAAGTCTCTTGTGACCATCAAAGAGACGGTGAAAGCGTAAGCGGTAGGAAAGGAGGAAACGAGAGATGGCAAAAGTATCTGTTTATAATATGGAAGGAACTCAGGTGGGCGAGATCGAACTGTCCGACGCTGTATTCGGCGTAGACGTAAATGAGCACCTGGTTCATATGGCAGTGGTACAGCAGCTCGCGAACAATCGTCAGGGTACGCAGAGCGCCCGCACCCGCAGCGAGGTGAGCGGCGGCGGCAGAAAGCCCTGGAGACAGAAGGGAACCGGCCATGCGAGACAGGGATCCATCCGTGCTCCCCAGTGGACCGGCGGCGGCGTGGTCTTCGCACCGAAGCCCCGCGACTATCGCTTCAAGCTCAACAAGAAGGAAAAGCGTCTGACTCTGAAGTCCGCGCTGACCTCCCGTGTGAACGAGTCCAAGTTCTACGTGCTGGATGAGCTGAAGATGGAAGATGCTAAGACGAAGGTATTTAAGAAGATTCTGGACAACCTGAATGTGACAAAGGCTCTGGTTGTTCTGGACAATAACGATCAGAATGTGGTACTGTCTGCGAGAAACATTCCGACTGTCAAGACGGCCCTGACCAATACCATTAATGTGTACGACATTCTGAAGTACGACACCGTGGTAACGACAAAGGCTGCCGTGGCGGCCATCGAGGAGGTATATGCGTAATGGCTGACATCAAATATTATGACGTGATCCTCAGACCGGTCATCACAGAAAAGAGTATGAATCTGATGGGTGAGAAGAAGTATACCTTCTATGTACACCCCGAAGCCACTAAGAGCATGGTGAAGGATGCGGTGGAGAAGATGTTCACAGGTACCAAGGTGGCCTCCGTCAACACCATGAACTGCCCCGGCAAAAAACGCAGAAGAGGATATACCGTGGGACGTACCGCCAAGACCAAGAAGGCGATCGTACAGCTCACCGCCGAGAGCGCAGACATCGAGATCTTCGAGGGTCTGTAAAGCCCGGCACGGGACAACCGGTCCCGACCTATACGGCTCCTCCTGGGCCGTGATGAAAAAGTAAAAAAGGAGACGCAAAATGGGTATCAAAAAGTATAATCCGTATACACCGTCCAGAAGACAGATGACAGGACTGGATTTCTCTGAGATCACCAAGACGGAACCCGAGAAATCTCTGGTCACCTCTCTGAAGAAGAATTCCGGACGGAATAATCAGGGTAAGATCACGGTGCGCCATCAGGGCGGCGGCGCCAAGAGAAAATACAGAATTATTGATTTTAAGAGAAACTCCAAGGATGGAATCCCCGGTAAGGTGGTCGGAATTGAGTATGATCCGAACCGTACCGCGAACATTGCTCTGATCTCCTATGTGGATGGCGAGAAGGCCTACATCCTGGCTCCCGAGGGACTGACCGACGGCATGACCGTCATGAGCGGCCCTGAGGCGGAGCTGAGAGTCGGTAACTGCCTGCCGCTGCAGAACATCCCCGTTGGTACACAGGTGCACAACGTGGAGATGCAGCCCGGAAAAGGCGGCCAGATGGTCCGTTCCGCAGGCGGCAGCGCACAGCTGATGGCGAAGGAAGGCAAGTATGCGACACTGCGGCTTCCCTCCGGCGAGATGAGGATGGTTCCCATCGCCTGCCGCGCCACCATCGGTATCGTTGGCAATGGCGAGCATTCTCTGGTGAATATCGGTAAAGCAGGGCGTAAACGTCACATGGGTATCCGTCCCACGGTCCGCGGTTCTGTTATGAACCCCAATGACCATCCTCACGGCGGCGGCGAAGGCAAGGCTCCGGTTGGACGTCCCGGTCCCAGTACTCCCTGGGGTAAGCCGGCTCTCGGCCTGAAGACCCGCAAGAAGAAGAAACAGTCCAACAAGATGATCGTGAGAAGACGCGACGGTAGAACACTGAAATAATTAGGAGGTAAATCATGTCTCGTTCATTAAAGAAAGGCCCTTTCGCCGATGAGCATCTCTTGAAGAAGGTGGACGCTCTGAACGCTTCCGGACAGAAAACTGTTATTAAGACCTGGTCCCGCCGTTCGACGATTTTCCCGTCGATGGTTGGACACACCATCGCGGTGCATGACGGCCGGAGACATGTCCCGGTGTATATCACGGAGGATATGGTCGGTCATAAGCTTGGAGAATTCGTTGTAACCAGAACCTACAGAGGCCATGGCAAAGACGAGAAGAAGAGCAGAGCCCGCTAGGTCAGAATAACAGGAAGGAGGTTTCTATCATGGCAAAAGGACATAGATCCCAGATAAAGAGAGAAAGAAATGCGAACAAGGACACCCGGCCCAGCGCCAAGCTGTCTTACGCCAGAGTTCCTGTTCAGAAAGCATGCTTTGTATTAGATGCAATTCGTGGCAAGAGCGCGGAAGAAGCGCTGGCCATCGTTACCTATAACCCCAGATACGCTTCCGAGGTGATCACCAAGCTTCTGAAGTCCGCGATCGCCAACGCGGAGAACAACAACGGACTTTCCGTCGAGAACCTCTACGTGGCGGAGTGCTATGCCAATAAGGGCCCGACGATGAAGCGGATCCAGCCCAGAGCTCAGGGCAGAGCATATCGGATTCTGAAGCGCAGCAGCCATATCACCATCGTGCTGGATGAGAAGAAATAAGGAGGCGTGAAATGGGACAGAAAGTTAATCCTCATGGTCTGAGAGTCGGCGTCATCAAGGGTTGGGATTCCAACTGGTATGCGGAGCGCGATTTCGCAGACAACCTGGTCGAGGACCACAAGATCAGAACCTATCTGAAGAAGAGACTCTATGAAGCGGGCGTGAACCGCATCGAGATCGAGAGAGCCTCTGACCGTGTAAAGGTGATCATTTATACGGCGAAGCCCGGCCTGGTGATCGGCAAGGGCGGCGTTGAAATCGAGAAGCTGAAGGCTGATGTGCAGAAGATGACTGCCAAGAAGCTTTTCATCGACGTGAAAGAGATCAAGAGACCTGATCGCGAGGCACAGCTGGTAGCTGAGAACATTGCGAGACAGCTTGAGAACCGTGTTTCCTTCCGCCGGGCGATGAAGTCCAGCATGTCCCGCTCCATGAAGGCCGGCGTGCTCGGCATCAAGGCAGCCTGTGGCGGTCGTCTGGGTGGTGCGGATATCGCCCGTACCGAGTTCTACAGCGAAGGAACCATTCCGCTGCAGACCCTTCGTGCGGATATCGATTACGGTTTTGCGGAAGCCAATACCACCTACGGCAAAGTTGGCGTAAAGGTCTGGATCTATAAGGGCGAAGCGCTTCCCACGAAAAAGAATAAGGAAGGGAGCGAGAAATAAAATGTTAATGCCGAAGAGAGTAAAGCGTCGTAAACAGTTCCGTGGCTCCATGGCCGGCAAGGCGCTGAGAGGTAATACTATTTCTAACGGTGAGTATGGCCTGGTGGCCGTCGAACCCGCCTGGATCAAGTCCAATCAGATCGAGGCAGCCCGTGTTGCCATGACCCGTTATATCAAGCGTGGCGGTAAAGTCTGGATCAAGATCTTCCCGGATAAGCCCGTGACCGCAAAGCCGGCTGAGACTCGTATGGGTTCCGGTAAAGGCGCCCTGGAGTACTGGGTGGCTGTTGTGAAGCCCGGCCGCGTGCTGTTTGAGATTGCCGGTGTTCCCGAGGATGTAGCCAAGGAAGCCCTGCGTCTCGCCATGCATAAATTGCCTGTAAAGTGTAAGATCGTTTCCAAAGCAGACTTAGAAGGCGGTGATAACAGTGAAGAGTAATGAGTATTTGACGGAATTGAGAAAGAAATCCGCGGCGGAGCTGGAGACCGAGCTGGTGGCTGCCAAAAAGGAACTGTTTAACCTGAGATTTCAGAATGCAACGAACCAGCTGGAGAATACCGGCAGAATCAAAGAGGTAAGAAAGAACATCGCCCGGATCCAGACTGTTATCAATCAGCAGAGCACGGTGGCTGAATAAGGAGGAAGTGTGACGTGGAAAGAAATCTGAGAAAAACGCGTAGCGGCAAGGTCGTGAGCAACAAGATGGACAAGACCATCGTTGTGGCGATTGAGGACCACGTGAGACATCCGCTGTATGGGAAAATCGTGAAGAGGACCTACAAGCTGAAGGCCCATGACGAGAAGAACGAGTGCGGCATCGGCGATACCGTGAAAGTGATGGAGACCCGCCCCCTGTCCAAGGACAAGAGATGGAGACTCGTCGAGATCGTTGAGAAGGCGAAATAGGCTGGAAGGAGAAAAGCTATGATTCAACAGGAAAGCAGACTGAAGGTCGCTGACAATACAGGCGCGAAAGAGTTACTCTGCATCAGAGTTATGGGCGGTTCCCTTAGAAGATATGCGAACATTGGCGACATCATCGTTGCCACGGTCAAAGATGCAACACCCGGCGGTGTTGTCAAGAAGGGTGATGTGGTGAAGGCTGTCGTGGTCCGCACCAAGCACGGCGCCCGCCGCGCGGACGGATCCTATATCAAGTTCGATGAGAATGCGGCAGTGATCATCCGTGACGACAAGACGCCCAGGGGCACACGTATTTTCGGGCCGGTAGCGAGAGAGTTGAGAGAGAAGCAGTTCATGAAGATTGTTTCCCTGGCTCCCGAAGTATTATAAGGAGGTTCGGCGATGTCGACAATGAAGATTAAGGTGGGCGATAACGTCCGCGTTATCACCGGTAAAGATAAAGGCAGAGAAGGCAAGGTGCTCCATATCGACCGCAAGGCGAACCGTGTGGTCGTGGAAGGCATTAACATGCTGACCAAGCACAACAAGCAGAGCGCGAAGAACCCCAATGGCGGAATCATTCATACTGAGGGAAGCATCGACATCTCCAATGTGATGCTCCTTAAAGCTGATACGCCCACCCGAGTTGGTTTTGAACTGCCCGACCGGAAGACCGTCCGCGGCCGGCCCCCGTGCGCGGCGGCGGGCCGGAGTGCAGCGTGTTCTGGTGGTGACGGTCTGCATCGGGAAAAAT
>JAJQDL010000196.1 GCA_021202235.1 Lachnospiraceae bacterium | reverse complement strand
GCTATATTTCCGTGGGGACGCCGGTTGTCGTCTATGGCGGCGAGACCAGCTACACTCCTGAGACGACAGCGACGACGTCGGAGACGACAACGACGGCAGCGGAGACAACGACCACGGCGCAGGCGACCGAGGCGACGACGGAGGCAACGACACAGGCGACGACCGAAGCGACCACGGAGGCGACGACACAGGCGACGACCGAGGCCACCACGGAGGCGACGACAGAAGCTCCGACGGAGGCGCCCACCGAAGCGCCTACGGAGGCGGAGACAGAGGCGGCGGAAGAAGCTGAGGCCGCGGAGGAAGACGGCGAATAGAGAGGCGCCTCATTTCGGTGAGATCCCGGACAGACATAGCATCGAACATAGAAAAGCACTCCATCATAGATTAGAAGTATAACCTGTGATGGGGTGCTTTTTTGAAGACATTTCCCAAGCCGCTGACCGCCCAGGAGGAGAAAGAGTACCTGGAACGCCTGGAACAGGGGGATCCGGAAGCACGAAAGGTTTTGATCGAAAGGAATCTGCGTCTGGTTGCACATGTGGCGAAAAAATATAATTTCCCGGAACGGGAGCTCGAAGATATGATATCGATCGGCACGATTGGACTCATCAAGGCGGTAGACTCGTATCGCCTGGGGAAGGGGAGCCGGCTGGCCACCTATGCGGCCAAATGTATAGAAAATGAGATCCTGATGACTCTGCGCTCTGACCGTAAATACCGCAGGGATGTCTCCATGTTCGACCCCATCGGGACGGACAAGGAAGGAAATGAGATCCAGCTGGCGGATATCATGGTGAGCCAGGAGACAGACATCGTGGAGACGCTGTACTTCGCGGACACGATGGAGAGGCTGCGGCGGAATATGCCGCAGATCCTCACGGAGATGGAATACAGGATTCTGCGGATGCGCTACGGCATGGGCCGCCGGGAAGGCGTGACGCAGAAGGAGGTTGCAGAGGTCCTGGGGATCAGCCGGAGCTATGTCAGCCGGATCGAGAAGCGGGCGTTGGGCAAATGCCGCCGCTATCTGGCCGAGACGCCTTCTGGTACAGTAAATACGGCGCCTGTGAGTGGTTGATGGCGGGAGTGACTGCTCCTGCTGAATATTCTTGTATCCGGGAAAGGAAACTGGTATAATTTAACGGTATAAAGGACGGAGCAATCCGCGGCATCATACGATGGATGAGACCGGAACAGGAGGCGCTTATGGAGAAAAGACGATTTACAGTTCCCTCTTCAGACGGAGTGACGACCCTCCACGGAATACACTGGATCCCGGAGGGAGAGGTGAGGGCTGTCTTTCAGATCGTGCATGGAATGGTGGAACATATAGGGCGCTATGAGGAACTGGCGGCGCATATGACGGAGGTCGGCTTCGCGGTGATCGGCCATGATCATCTGGGGCACGGGGAGACGGCGGGCAGCCCGGAGGATCTGGGGTATTTTGCCGATGAGAAGGGGGATGCCTGCCTGGTGAAGGATATGCACCGGGTTACCTGCCTGGCGAAGCGGCTGCATCCTGGTGTGTCGGTTTTTATCCTGGGACACAGCATGGGCTCTTTTCTTCTGCGGCGCTATATCACCCGCTATGGAAAGGAGATACAGGGCGCAGTGATCTGCGGGACCGGCGACTTCCGGGAGACGGAGGTGCGCACAGGTCTGGTTCTGGCAGAGCGCCTGGAGAAGCTGCGCGGGCGGCATTTCCGCAGTCAGCTTCTCAACGCGGCGGCTCTGGGACAGTTTACCATGCAGTACGGCAATCGGCTGCGTCCTGGGTCCTGGCTCAGCCGGAACGAGGCCTCTGTGGAGGCATACCGCAGGGATCCTCTCTGCCAGTTTACCTTCACGGTGGGAGCCTACCATGATTTCTTTCATCTCCTGAAAGAGCTCTGCGAGGAGAAGGATTTTGCGGAGATCCCCCGTGCTCTGCCGGTGCTTTTTGTGTCGGGCATGGATGACCCGCTGGGCGGTTATACGAAGCGGGTGCTCCGGGTGTACAACCGTTTTGTGGAAATGGGAATGCAGGATGTGGACATCTATCTCTACCCCGATGACCGGCACGAAGTTCTCAATGAGCTGGATCGGGATCAGGTGCATCAGGATATCCTGCGCTGGATGGAATGCCGGCTGACGGCGGACGGGGAGGACGGTGTATGAGTATCCGGGAAGAGCTGGAAGAACGTGAAGCGCAGATCCTGAGCCCCTATGCGGCGCTGAGCCGCAACAGTCTGGGGCGGGATGTGGAAGAGGAACCCTGCGATATCCGTACAGTCTATCAGCGGGACCGCGACCGGATCATTCACTGCAAGGCCTTCCGGCGTCTGAAGCATAAGACGCAGGTATTTCTGGCTCCCTCGGGAGATCACTACCGCACCCGCCTGACGCATACGCTGGAGGTGTCGCAGATCGCCCGCACGATCGCCCGGGCCCTGCGGCTCAATGAAGACCTGACGGAGGCCATCGCGCTGGGGCACGATCTGGGGCACACGCCCTTCGGACATGCGGGAGAGGCGATCCTGAATGAGATCTGCGAGGAAGGGTTCTCGCATTACCGGCAGAGCGTCCGCGTCGTGGAGCTCCTGGAGAAAGACGGGCAGGGGCTGAATCTGACGAAGGAAGTGCGGGACGGCATCCTGAATCACCGGACCAGCGGTCATCCGGCCACGATGGAAGGAAAGGTGGTTCGATTTTCAGACAAGATCGCATATATTAATCATGACATCGATGATGCCATCCGTGCGGGGATCCTGACGGAGGCGATGCTGCCGGAGATCTATACTCGTGTGCTGGGGCACACCGTACGGGAGCGGCTCAACACGCTGATCCACAGCGTGATTGAAAACAGCCTCAATCAGCCGGACATCCGTATGGACGGCGAGGTGGAGCTTGCCATGCAGGGGCTGCGCCGCTTTATGTTTGAAAATGTTTACACCGGTACCGAGCCCAAGAAGGAGGATGGCAAAGCCCAGCGGCTTCTGCAGGAGCTTTATTATTACTATATGGACCATATGGAGGAAATGCCGGAGGAGTATATCAACCTGGTCTGGATCCGGCAGCAGCCACTTTCGAGAGTGGTCTGCGACTATGTGGCCGGGATGACCGACAATTACGCGGTCGATACATTTAATAAACTGTTCGTGCCTCAGTTCTGGTAATGGGACAGGCCGACAGAGAAAGGAGGGATTTTCGTGTATTATCAGGAGGAGCTGGTGGAAGAGGTGCGCAGCCGCAATGACATCGTCGCCGTTGTCTCCCAGTATGTGAAGATGAATAAACGGGGCGCTAATTATTTCGGCTGCTGTCCGTTTCACAGTGAGAAGACGCCCTCCTTTTCTGTGTCCCCCTCCAAGCAGATGTACTACTGCTTCGGCTGCGGCGCCGGGGGGAATGTTCTCACCTTTGTGATGGAGTATGAGAATTATACCTTTCAGGAGGCTGTGAAATACCTCGCGGACCGGGCAGGTATTACCCTGCCGGAGGGGGAGACGACCGAGGAGGAGCGGCAGGCTGCCAGTCTGCGCAGCCGTCTCCTGGAGGCCAACAAGGAAGCGGCCCGCTATTATTATTTTCAGCTGAAAAGTCCGCAGGGACGCCGGGCCTGGGAGTATTTTCAGGGGCGGGGGCTGTCGGAGGAGACCATCCGCCGCTTTGGCCTGGGTTATTCCCCCATGTACCGGGATGATCTGTATCAGTATCTGCGGAAAAAAGGGTATTCCGACGAGGTCCTGAATCAGAGCGGTCTGGTGAAGATCACGGAGCGGGGAGTAAATGATCGTTTCTGGAATCGCGCCATGTTCCCGATCATGGACGCCAACAGCCGGGTGATCGGCTTCGGCGGACGGGTGATGGGAGACGGGGAGCCGAAATATCTGAATTCGCCGGAGACGCGTATCTTTGACAAAGGAAGGAATCTCTACGGCCTGAATCTGGCCCGGAAGTCCCGGAAGCCCTATTTTCTTCTCTGCGAGGGATATATGGACGTCATCGCCATGCACCAGGCAGGCTTTGACTGTGCCGTGGCCTCTCTGGGTCCGGCTTGCCCGCAGGGTCATGCCCTGCTGATCAAACGATATGTGAAGGAAGTGATCCTGACCTACGACAGCGACGGTGCCGGGGTCAAGGCGGCCATGCGGGCCATCCCGATTCTCAAGGAAGCGGGGCTGACGGCCCGGGTGCTGAACATGCGGCCCCATAAGGATCCCGATGAATTTATCGTCCATGAGGGGGCGGCGGCCTTTCAGGAACGTATCGACCAGGCGATCAATTCCTTCCTATATGAGTGCGATGTGCTGCGGAGCCAGTATGATTTCGCAGATCCGGAGCAGAAGACCCGATTCCACCGGGCCGTGGCGGGGAAACTGACCGAGTTCCCTGATGAACTGGAGCGCAATAATTACCTGGAGGCGGTCTGCAGCCGCCACCAGATTCCTCCGGATGCCCTGCGGGATATGGTGCGCCGGGTGGGGGCTGCGCGTCCTGTCGGGGAGGAGACGCCCCGGCCGGAGGTCCGGGAGATGCGCCGCCGGCAGAGCCGGGAGAAGGATGAGGGACTTCTGGAGGCGCAGCGTCTGGTCCTTTCCTGGGCTTTTTCGGAAGAGGGAAAGCCGGCATGCATCCGGGAGTACCTGGAGCCCGGGGATTTCACCGACGCGGTGTGCGGACAGATGGCGCAGCTGGTCTGGGCGGCCTGGAAGGAAGGGCGTCAGCCGGAGCCGGCCTCTCTGATGAACCATTTCCTGGATTCGGAAGAGGAGCGCAGTCAGGTGGCAGCCGTCTTCAATACGGAACTGCCGCCGGAACGGACCGGAGAAGAGAAAAAGAAAATCCTGGCGGAGAGCATTCGCCGGATACGAAAGAACAGTCTGGATCAGGCGGCCCGCCGTGAGACAGACAGGGGAAGACTTCAGGAGATCATCCGGCAGAAGGCCCGGGTGGAAACACGCGCATATTTTTCGGAAATCGTGGCAAAACTATGAAAAATCCCCGACAGGCCGAACGGATCGTGCTGCGCCGGGGGACGGAAGGAGTGCGGGGGCGCAGATGGAGTCGAAACAGGGCAGGTGGCAGTCGGAGGAGGACGCGGCGGTGGACGGCGCCGTGCAGATGTACCTGAAGGAGATCGGAAATGTGGAGTTGCTGAGCCCGGAACGGGAACGGGAACTGGCGGAGGCGGCCCGAACCGGCGATCAGGCGGCAGGGCGGGAGCTGGCCGAGGCCAATCTCCGCCTGGTAGTCAGCGTGGCCAGGCGCTATACGGGCCGGGGAATGCCGCTGCTGGATCTGATCCAGGAGGGGAATCTGGGGCTGATCCGGGCCGTGGAGAAGTTCGAACCGGATATGGGGTACAAGTTCTCTACTTATGCGACCTGGTGGATTCGTCAGGCCATCACCCGCGCGATTGCTGACCAGGGAAGGACCATCCGCCTGCCGGTGCATATGTCAGCGAGTAGGAATCGGACCGTGCGGGCGGCGCGCTACGTGGCGCAGGAGGTGAGACGGGAGCCGACTCTGGAGGAACTGGCGGAGCGGCTGGAAATGAAGGAGAGCCGTCTGGCGGAGATCCTGCGGATGACGCAGGAGCCGGTGTCCCTGAACTGTCCGGTGGGAGATGAGGAGGACAGCCGTCTGGGGGACTTCATCGAGGATGAGAAGGCCTCGGAGCCGGCGGACGCGGCGGCGGATCAGCTGCTCCGGGAGCAGCTGGATGACGCGATGGTGTCTCTGACACCCCGTGAGCGGAAGGTGATCCGCATGCGCTTTGGTCTGGATGGCGGCCGGGTCTGTACACTGGAGGAGATTGGCCGCGAGGAGGGTGTTACCCGCGAGCGCATTCGTCAGATCGAAGCCAAGGCGCTGCGCAAGCTGCGCCATCCCAGCCGCAGCCGGAGACTGCGGGATTTTCTGGATGACTAGAGTGAATATGTTTTTCCTGAAAAGATATCAGGAAGATATCGCCGGGGAGGCGCAGGCGGACACGACCTGACACGGCAGGATGACAGGAGGAAAAGATTCATGAGATTATCGAGGCGCCTGGAGAGCATTCTGGCGCTGACTCGCGGCGGAGGAACTGCGGCGGACATCGGCACCGACCACGGATATGCCGCGATCGAGCTGGTACGCCGGGGGCTCTGTCCGCGGGTCATCGCCTGTGATATTCGTCCGGGACCTCTGTCCCGGGCGCAGGAACATATCCGGCAGGCCGGACTTTCCGGGCAGATCGAGACCCGCCTGGGGGATGGGCTGGAGCGGGTAGCGCCGGGGGAAGCAAAGACGCTTCTCATAGCCGGGATGGGAGGTCCTCTGATGATATCAATCCTGGAGCGGGGCGCGGAGACGGCGTTGGCTGCGGAAGAGCTGATCCTGTCGCCGCAGTCAGATCCCGGCGCTTTTCGCAGGTTCCTTCTCACGCACGGCTATCGGATTGAGACGGAGGAGGCGCTGGAGGAGGACGGAAAATATTATGTGATACTTCGTGCCTGCCCCGGACAGGAGGAGCTGTGGAAGGAAGAAGAGCTCCAATACGGAAGAGTCCTGCTTCAAAGAGGGGAGCCGCTGCTTCGGAAGAGACTGGAACGGGAGATCGACCGAGACCGCGCGCTGCTGCTTCGCCTGAGTGAAGCCGGGACGGAACGCAGCCGCGAGAGGAGCGGGGAGATACGGGCTGCCTTGGATCTGGCGGAGAGGGCTCTGGCACGGATGCCCTGATGGCAGGAGGCATAGGAAGACAGCGGGGGAGAAGGAGAGATGGATCATGAAAAGGATTGAGTTACAGCTGGAGGGACGGCGGCGCCAGGTGCCGGAGGGAACAGTTCTGGAGAGACTGGCCCGGGAATATCGGAAGCCGGGGGAACCGGAGATTGTTCTGGCCCTGGTGGACGGAAAGCTGCAGGAATTACATAAGACTCTGAAAAGGTCCTGTACGGTGCGTTTCCTGACTACCGCGGATGCCTCCGGCATGCGGACCTACGAGCGAAGCGCACAGCTGCTGATGAACAAGGCCATATATGATGTGACGCCGTCGGACCGGCTGGAACGGGTGACCTCCCAGTTCTCCGTGACGGGAGGGATCTATGTGGAAATACAGGGAGATTTTCCTCTGGATACGGAGTGGCTTGCACGGGTGCGGGCACGGATGTGGGAACTGGTCGAGGCAGATCTCCCGATTCAGAAAACACTCCTTCATGTCAATGATGCGATGGCGCTTTTTCGCCGGACCAGAATGTACAGCAAGGAAAAGCTGTTTCGCTATCGCCGCAGCTCCTATGTAAATGTCTACTCTCTGGACGGCTTCGTGGATTATCATTACGGGTACATGGTTCCTTCTACGGGATATCTGCGGGCTTTTGATCTCGAACTCTATCATGGAGGTCTTGTGCTGCGCCTGCCGGAGAGAAAGAATCCGGACCGTGTCGCGCCCTACCGCCCCAGTGAGAAGCTGTTCGCGGTGATGAAGGAGTCTACGGCCTGGGATGAGAGGATGCACCTGTCGACGGTGGGTGATCTCAATGATCAGATCGCCGGCGGCCATGCGCAGGATATGATCCTGGTCGCGGAGGCTCGGCAGGAAAAGCAGATCGCGGACATCGCAGAGGCCATCGCCCGGCATCCGGACCGGAAGATCATCCTGATCGCCGGTCCCTCTTCCTCGGGGAAGACGAGCTTCTCCCATCGGCTCTCCATTCAGCTGCGGGTGCAGGGCCTGACACCCCATCCGATCGCTGTGGATGATTATTTTGTGGACCGCGAGAAGAATCCGCGGGATGCCGACGGGAACTATGACTTCGAGGCGCTGGAGTGTGTCGATATCTCTCTGTTTAACCGTGATATGAACGCTCTGCTGGCCGGAGAGACGGTCGAGCTTCCTTCCTTTAATTTCGTACAGGGGAAACGGGAGTATCGGGGAGACTTTCTGAGGATCGGTTCCGGAGATATCCTGGTCATCGAGGGCATTCATTGTCTCAATGACCGGCTGACCGAATTTCTGCCGGCGGAGAGTCGTTTCAAGATCTACATCAGCGCGCTCACTCAACTCAATATCGATGAGCATAACCGGATTCCCACCACGGACGGACGCCTGATCCGGCGGATGATCCGGGACGCGAGAACCAGGGGCACGACGGCTGCGGAGACACTCGCGCGCTGGGGCTCCGTTCGCCGCGGGGAAGAGAGGAACATCTTCCCCTACCAGGAGACGGCGGACGTCATGTTCAATTCCTCACTGATCTACGAATTCTCGGTGATGAAGCCCTATGCTGAGCAGCTGCTCTTCGGCATACCCCGGGATGCCCCCGAGTATCGTGAGGCCAAGCGCCTGCTGAAGTTCTTTGATTATTTTCTGGCTGTGGACAGCCGGGATATTCCGGGAAATTCATTGCTGAAGGAATTCATCGGCGGCAGTATCTTCCGGGTGTGAGATGAAGTAAAACAGTCCGTTTCTGTATCGGGGAAATGGGCTGTTTTTTTGAAAGGACTTGCAATCACACGACTATTTTGATATATTGTAGGAGTTTGAGCAGGACAAATGGTCGCGGCTGCCGCAGGGCAGACGAGGAAAGTCCGGGCTTCACAGGGCAGGATGCCGGCTAACGGCCGGTGGAGGCGACTCCCAGGACAGTGCAACAGAGATATACCGCGCCAGCAATTCGAGCGACCGCGTGGCGTGCTGGCGTAAGGGTGGAAAGGCAGTGCAAGAGACTACCGCCTGGCTGGTAACAGGCAGGGCACATGTAAACCCCATCCGAAGCAAGACCAACAGAGAGCATAAGGCGGCCCGTCTGCTCTCGGGTAGGTCGCTTGAGCCCGGCGGCGACGCCGGGCCTAGATAGATGACCATTCAACGACAGAACCCGGCTTATCGGCCTGCTCAAACATTTAAAACGGCTCGGCAACGCCCCGCGGCGCCGGCCCAGGAGGATATACAAAATGAAAAAAATGAGAAAATGCAGCGGGCTGCTGGCGGCGCTTCTGACTCTGTCTCTGGCGATGAGCGGCTGCTCGACGGACGGCAATTCCGGGACGATAGCGGCGGAATCAGAAACGGAGGCAGAGATCGCGACAGTGGCCGTGGAGGACGAGAGTACGGAAGCTGCGGAGGATGAGAGTACAGAGAGTGATACGGATTCCGCAAGCTCCGGAATGCCGGATTACAGCGCGGGACTGGACGATGACGGAATTCTGACAGACATCGACGCGGCTTCTCTGGTAACACTTCCGGATTATAAGAACGCTGTGCTGTCTAAGAGTGATGTGGAAGTCACGGATGACGATGTGCAGGCGGAGATCGATGAGATCCTGGAGAGCTATGCGGAGACCACCGAGGTGACGGACCGGGCTGTTGTGGACGGAGACACGGTGAATATCGACTATGTGGGAAGCATTGACGGTGAGGAATTCGACGGCGGCAGCACCGAGGGCGCCGGGACGGATGTGACGATCGGGGAGACCTCTTATATTGATGATTTTCTGGAACAGCTCATCGGACATACACCGGGAGAGACATTTGACGTTGAAGTGACATTCCCGGATCCTTATGAGAACAATACGGATCTGTCCGGGAAGGACGCAGTCTTTGAGACAACCATCAATTATATTACGGAGACGACACTTCCCGAGCTGACAGACGAATTTGTGGCCGAGAACCTGGCGGAGACCTACAGCTGCAGCACGGCGGAGGAACTGACGGCGCTGTTCCGGGAAGACCTGGAGGCAAATGCTCAGTATTCAGCGGTCTGGGAGTACCTGATGGAGAACTGCGCCATCAGTGAAGTGCCGGACAGTCTGGTGGAAGAGCTGATCCAGGTCAATGTAGATTATTATGCCCTGTACATATCGACCTACTATTCGATTGAACTGGAGGACTATCTGAGCTATTATGGTCAGACGGAGGACGATCTGCGGGAGGATCTGCGGGAATCGGCGGAACAGACTGCGGAGAGATATCTCATCGCGCAGTCAGTGGCAGAGGCAGAGGAGCTGGTCATTGATGATGACGCGCTGACGGAATATTTTGGAGACACAGATTATACGGACTATGTGGATTACTACGGAGCCGGTTATGTGAAGATGCAGGTGCGTCTCAGCCGGATCGCCTCCCTGATCTATGAGACGGCGACGCTGGAGTGACAGAACAGTGATATGAATAAAATATGAATGAAGTGTGAACGAAAGGAGACACCCTGACAGAAGCACTGTTAAAAAATGTCTGTTGTGAAATTTAGGAGAGCTATTCGACAGAATTATGAAAAAATCGGCATATCCTTTCACATCTGACAAAATTTGTCGAAACAGTGAAAAAGACAGTTGCTTTTGAAAAACAAAGGTGATATAATTTCTAAATGTAATGCGGGGATAAAGGAAGGAGTAAAAAACATGGCTGAACTTGTAAACCTGACAGAGTGTGAGAAGATTGTCATGAAGGGCGTCTGGGACGCCGGGAAGGATGCTTCCCTGGTTGAGATCATGGCGTCGGTCCGGGATAGATATCATAAGGATTGGAAGCGTCAGACGGTCTCTACATTTTTACTGCATCTGATTCAGAAGGGATATCTGACATCTTACCGTGTGGGACGGGTTTTTTACTATCATGAGGAAGTAAGTCTGGAGGAATACCGGCTTCATCTTACAGGAGAATTCCTGAGCTTCTGGTATGATAATTCGCGTCAGGAATTTGAACGCGTGGCAGAGAAGCTTGATCTGTTGTAAAAGACGAGGCAGCAAAAGAGAGCAGCGGAAGCTGCTCTTTTTTGCTGCCTCCGGCGGATGAGCAAAGCGCATTCTTATTTACTGCGGGCATAAAAAGAGGGATACCTCGGAACCGAAGGGCTCCGAACGTATCCCGTTTTAAGGAGAAGGCAGGCAATTGGATGAATCCTGCGGAGTCCCTGATGGGAAAGCGCTGTGTCCAAATGAATGAGGGGAAGCAGGACATCGCGCAATCCGCAGGAAAAAAGAAAAAGCGCCTTAGGAGAGAAATCTCTCTTAAAGCGCCTTTGCTTTACATGGTGCATTCTACACCTTCCACAGAGATTTGTCAACAGAAAATTGGAAAATAAATTGAATAATGATTTTCGCTTAATTATCAAAAATAAAAAATGTGAAAAGTTAATTAAAACAATTACAAACAGGCAAGCACTTTGCTCTTTCACGAGCCGTTTCCTGCGGACAAAGAGGATTTTCATACAGATTGCTCTTGTGAAGGGGGCAAAGGATAGGGTATAGTAAAGGAGTACAAGGAGGAAGCGCATGGATACGATTGATCGACAGTTGGAACGGCAGCAGGTGGCTGCGGGGCTTCGGAGGGATCTGGAGGAATTCCGGCGGGCACATCAGGTCCCGGAGAGGGCGCGCAGCCGGGTTCTCGCGCCGGCCATTCCTTATTTCGGGCGTGAGGTACTGGAAATGTCCATTGCCGCCCTGCTCGCCGGTGAGAACCTTCTTCTCTCCGGTTCCAAGGCGACGGGGAAGAATGTGCTGGCTGAGAATCTGGCCTGGCTTTTTCGACGGCCGATTTACAATATTTCCTTTCATGTGAATACGGACAGCAGTTCTCTGATCGGGACAGATACCTTCCGGGAGGGCGAGGTGCAGTTCCGGGAGGGACCGGTGACACAATGCGCAGTCTGCGGGGGATTTGGCGTGCTGGATGAGATCAATATGGCGAAAAACGATGCGGC
>JAJQDL010000013.1 GCA_021202235.1 Lachnospiraceae bacterium | reverse complement strand
CCGGCACATAGAAAGGCTCCATGCTTTCCCAGCCGAGATTCTCCTTCATCGCCAGGATATTTTCCTCGCCGAGCGGCTCGCCGTGCGCGGACGCCTTGCCCTGCTTCGCCGGGCAGCCGTAACCGATCTGCGTCTTCACTGTGATCAGAGACGGCCGGGAGATATCCGACCTGGCCAGCTCGATCGCTTCGCCGATCGCTGAGGGATCGTGCCCATCCTCCACCGTAATCGTCTGGAAGCCGAAGGCTTCAAAGCGGCGCTGCACATCCTCGGTAAAGGCGATATCGGTGTCGCCCTCAATGGAAATCCTGTTGGAATCGTACAGCACGATCAGCTTGCCCAGCTTCAGTGTACCGGCCAGCGACATGCATTCAGAGGAAATGCCCTCCATCATGCAGCCGTCGCCGCCGAGAACAAAAGTATAGTGGTCGACGATCGGATATCCTTCTTTATTAAATACCGCCGCCATATGCGCCTCTGCCATCGCCATGCCGACTGCCATGCCCATCCCGGCTCCCAGAGGCCCGGTCGTGGCTTCTATACCGACTGTATGGTGATATTCCGGATGGCCAGGAGTCAGAGAGCCAAACTGACGGAACTGCTTCAGATCCTCCAGCGACAGATTCCCATAGCCGTACAGATGCAGCAGAGAGTACAGCAGAGCCGAGCCATGTCCGCCGGACAGGATAAAACGGTCACGGTTCGGCCATGTGGGATCCGCCGAATTGTGATTCATGTGATGGGCCCACAGCTCATAGGTCATATCAGCGGCTCCCAGCGGCAGACCCGGATGACCGGATTTCGCTTTCTGGATCATGTCGGCCGAAAGCACCTGGATGGCGTTCGCAGACTTTTCATCAATTTTTCTGTTCATAGCTTCCCTGTATGATGTTTATAAAAGTACAAGCACCATTTTTCCTTTCTTTTCGGTTGTTACTCCCTGTTCAGATATTTTTTCAGCGATCCCTCACGGCTCCGGGACCGGTCAGCTGCTGCCGCACCATCTCTTCAATCTTCTCCCCGAGACCGGCGGCATAGAGATCCAGGCCGAAAATATTTTCATTGGAGAGAATCGGCTGAAGCTGACCCGCGAGGCTGCCCGGCTCGCCAAACCTCACGCTCTCAAGCTGCTTCTGCAGCCAGGGAAGCAATGGATCCGGCGACAGTTCAAAGGCTTCTCCCCGGTCATCCACCCCCAGCAGGTAACGGATCCATCCGGCGATCGCCAGCGGAATCGCTGTCAGGCAGGCTGCGCTGCCGTCCCGTAAGACATAGGCCCGCATCGTTTCACCAAAACGAATGCCGAGCATCTGCGAGATATCGACCGCGATGCGCGCACTGGTATCTCCCAGATACGAATTCGGGAAACGAACCTGCATCAGTTCATCCAGAAAGGCCTGCGGAGACAGGATGCCCGGATCCTCCACCACAGGAAGCCCCTCCACATACCCGATCTGCCGGGCCAGCTCCCGCAGCTGCGGATCGTTCATCCCCTCCGCGAACAGGTCGTACCCCAGCAGCCGCTCATAGGTGCAGAGCGCGGTGTGGATAGGATTCAGACAGACAGTGACCTTCATACGTTCGGAACGGTTCACGGTCTCGCGATCCGTCATGTAGACACCGGCCCGCTCCAGCGGCGGATGTCCGTTGGGGAAGGAATCCTCCACCACCAGATATTCCGGTGCCTCCGCGTTGACGAAAGGGGCGACATATGTATTTTTTGACGTCACGCGGATCTCCATGTCCTCCACACCGGCCTTCGTCAGCGCGTCCGCCACCGAGGGACTGGGCCGGGGCGTGATCTTATCGATCATCGTCCAGGGGAAGCTGACTCTCGCCGCGTCCTGTACATACTCCAGGAAGGCCTTCTCCGTGCGGCCGTTTTCCGTCCACACCCGCGCGATCTCCTGCACCGCCTCCTGCAGCTTCTCTCCGTTCCGGGAGACATTATCCATAGAGACCAGAGCCAGAGGGAAGCCTCCCGCGAGAAACCGCTCATAGAGCAGAGAGGTCACGATGCCCATGGCACCTGTCGGCCGCTCCGGACCGTTTTCCATATCCGCCCGGACAAACGTAAGGAACTCTCCGTCCGCGCCCCGCAGAGCATAGCCCTTCTCCGTGATCGTAAAGGAAACCATCTGCAGACCGGGTTCTGAGAAAATCTCCCGCAGTCTCTCCCAGTCGGCCCGATCATCCGGACGGGCTTTCACTGCCTCAGTCAGCGAGCCCAGCACGCGCAGATCCCTGTGTCCGTCTCCGTGCAGGGTAACAGCCAGAGTCAGGTTGTCGTGCGGCGTATAAATCTGATCGACTACATCAAAGTCAAAGGCTTCCACGCAGGTAATGCCCCGGTCCATTTCGCCGCCGGAAATCAGCCGGTCCACGATCCTTCCGAGAAAGATGCGGAAGATATTTCCGATCCCGAAATGCACCCACAAGGGAGACTGTTTCGTCTTTTCCGCCAGCCTGACCGGATCATAGTCCGGCAGCACCACCCCGGCGGCCGCCCAGCCGTCCCGGTCACGCAGTCCTTCTGCATTCAGTTTCATGCTCATTCCTCCGACGGGTCCACCTCGATCAGAACCTTCATGGTGGATTCCCGGTTATTATCAATATATTCGTATGCCTTCTGATACTCTGAGAAAGGAAACGCCTGGCTCTGCAGCGGCTTCAGCTGAACCTTCCCCTCCTGAACCAGACGGATGGCCTCCACGTAGTCCTCGTGACGATACATCATGCTGGTATTCAGATCGAGTTCCGAGTCATTGAGCTTCGCCAGATCTACCGCGGCTTTCCGGCCGAAGACCGCCACCAGAATGATCGTGCTTCCCTTTCGGGCATTCTGAATTGCCTGATCCATGGTTGTCTCCGAACCGGCGCACTCATAGACCACATCCGCCTTATCCGGACCAAACGCCTCTTCGAGCGCCGCGGCATAGTCCTCACGCCCCGTATTCACGGTAAAGTCCGCCCTCAGCGTCCCGGCAAGAGCCAGCCGGGTATCAGAGATGTCCGTAGCCAGGACCTGTTCCGCTCCCAGTGCTTTCAGAGACTGAATCAGGAGGATTCCGATCGGCCCGCAGCCCAGCACCACAGCACGTGCGCCCCGCAGAGCCGGGAATCGCTTTGCGGCATGTACAGTCACAGCCAGCGGCTCGATCATCGCGCCCTCCGCATAAGTCATGTCATCCGGCAGAGGAGTTACCCGGAATGCATCCGCCGCAAAATACTCACTGGCCATCCCGGTCGTCTGAAATCCCATTACTTTAAGCTTCTCACACAGGTTATATTTTCCGTGCCGGCACGGATAGCAATGACCGCAGACGACCTGCGGTTCGACCGTTACCCGCTGTCCCGGCCGCAGATCCTGCACAGACTCTCCCACCTTCACGATCTCCCCGGAGACCTCATGCCCCTGCGTGACCGGATAGGGTGTGTAGGGATGTGTTCCGTGATATACATGAATGTCGCTGCCGCACACGCCGATCTTCCGGATTTTCACCAGCACCTGATCCGGTCCCGGTTCCGGTATGGGAACCGTCCGAAAGGTGATCTCCCGCGGGGCTGTCATATACTGTTGAAGCATGGTCTTATTCATATAGTATACACCTCATTTTTCAAACTGACCCAACTAACATTATGGATGCTCTGTTTATACAAAAACAATTTTCCCGGCGCGCACTGTTCACCAGTCCACGCAGGCGATGGCTGCTTTTTCCGCTGCCAGCCCCGCCGTATAACGCCACGTAAAAATTTCAAATCCCTCCACATCCGCCGGATCAGGAACGACTGCCTCTCCGGTCAGATCGGCGAAAACACGCTGATCCAGGTATTCTTCCAGTTTACCGCTCCTCCTGCCATCTGCAAGATAAGCGGCCAGCAGCGCGATGCCCCAGGCGCCTCCCTCCGACGCTGTGTTCATCACCGTCACGGGCGTATTTACGGCTGCTGCGAGATATCGCTGCATGACGCCGGGCGTCTTAAACAGCCCGCCGTGGCCCATGATGCGTTCCAGAGGAACTCCCTCTTCCTTCAGCAGAATATCCATTCCCAGCTTCACAGCTCCCAGCGAGGTATACAGATTCACACGGAAGAAATTAGCCAGGTTAAAACGGCTCTCCGGCGTACGCACAAACAGGGGACGTCCCTCATTGATAAATGTAATGTTCTCCCCGGAATAGTAGCCGTACGACAACAATCCACCGCAGTCCGGGTCGCCGCTCAACGAATGAGTATAAAGCTTTCCGAACAATGTGCCCCGGTCTGTCTCCACGCCCATCAGCTCGCAGAACTCCTGAAAAATCCCCACCCAGGCGTTCAGATCCGAAGTACCGTTGTTGGCATGGGACATGGCGCAGGGAAAACCGCTGGGCGTGGTCACCATGTCGATCTCCCGGTATACCCGGGAGAGCTGCTTCTCCAGCACCACCATGGCAAAGGTACTGGTTCCGGCGGAGAGATTCCCCGTCCCAGGCGATACGGAGTTCGTCGCGGTCATGCCGGTTCCGGCGTCACCCTCCGGCGGACACAGCGGAATCCCTGGCTGCAGTCTTCCGCTCTCGTCGAGCAGCGCCGCTCCGGCTGCAGTCAGCTGCCCGGCCTCTTCCCCGGCGACCAGAACCCTGGGAAAGATCTCACGCAGCCGCAGTGAACAGCCATGCTCCACAATAAGGTCGTCAAACTGCTGTACCATCCTTTCATTGTAATCCAATGTCTCCGAGTCGATGGGGAACATCCCCGCCGCGTCGCCGATGCCGATCACCTTCCGGCCTGTCAGCTTATAGTGCATATAGGCAGCCAGCGTAAAGACCGAAGCCACCTTCCGTACGTGCTCCTCTCCGTCCAGAATGCGCTGATATAAATGAGCCACCGACCAGCGCAGAGGAATATTAAACTGAAACAGCTCCGTCAGTTCATCCGCGGCCGCCGTCGTATTGGTATTACGCCAGGTCTGAAACGGAGCCAGCTGCCGGTCCTCACAGTCCAGAGCGATATAGCCGTGCATCATGGCACTGACGCCCATCGCGCCAAAGGTCACCGGCGTCACGCCGTACCGGCTCTCCACATTTCTCCGCAGATCCGTATAGCATCCCCGCAGACCGGCGTCCACATCCTTCAGATCATAGGTCCAGATGCCGTCAACTAGGGCATTCTCCCACTCATAGCTTCCCGTTGCCAGCACATTTCCCTCATAATCGATCAGTACTCCCTTGATGCGCGTGGAGCCGAATTCAATGCCCAGGGCCGTTTTCCCCTGCTCAATCTTTGTCCTCGCATCCATAAGTTACCCTCCTTCATCTCAATAAGCTCCCGCTCCCACACCGGGAGCGGGAGCCTGCCGCTAATCGTACAAAATGAATATGTCTCAGGTCGCCTGACGCTTCTTGGAAAGACAGTCGATACCCACGGCCACCGCCAGAACGATGCCCTTGACCACCATCTGCGTATACTCACTGACATCCATCAGAATCATGCCGTTCGTCAGAGAGCCGATGATCAGAACGCCGGCCACCACACCGGACATCCGCCCCACGCCGCCGTTGACGGAGACACCACCCAGAACGACACAGGTGATCACGTCAAATTCCAGGCCTTTGCCGACGGTGCTCTGTGCGGAACCGGAACGGGACAGCAGCACGATACCGGCCAGACCGGCAAACAGGCCGGACAGGGCATAGATCAGGCACTTCATCCGGTTCACGCGGATCCCGGAGAGCTCCGCCGCCTCCTCATTTCCGCCGATGGCGTAGAAATACCGCCCAAAGTAGGTCTTGTTGAGGACGAAGCTGCCGATCGCAAAGCAGACCACCATGATGATTGCACAGATCGGCACAGGACCCAGAGACCAGCGCCCGAACAGGCCGAAGTTCGAAGTGTACCCGGAAATCGGCCGTCCTCCAGAGATCAGATAGGAAATTCCCTCGAAAACCGTCTGAGAGGCAAAGGTGGCGATCAGAGCCGGTATGCCGATGCGGGCGACCATCACGCCGTTCAGCAGGCCGATCAGAGTGGAAATCGCCAGAGAAAGAAGCACCGCCAGCCACATGTTCATCCCCATATTGACCATCAGGTAGGCGCACACCACATTGACAAGTGTGATGATGGAACCGATCGACAGATCAATCCCGGCGATCAGAATGACGAAGGTCATGCCAATCGAAGCGATGCCGTAATAAGAGACCTGGCGGGTGATATTGACAATGTTGCCGCTCGAGAGAAAGGTGCCGCCGCTGGCCACCGTGAAAATGATCACCTCCACCAGAAATACCAGCCAGATCGCGTTAACCTTCAATATATTTTTTATGTTCAGATTACTCATCAGGAACTCTCCTCCTTCTTACTTTTCCGCGACGGCGGATGCGTACGCCATGATCGTGTCGGCATTGAATTCATCTTTTTGCAGTTCTCCGGCCATCTGATGCTCTGCCAGAACAAGAATGCGGTCAGACATGCCGATCAGCTCCTCCATCTCCGAGGAGATCATCAGCACGCTGCGGCCGGACTCAACAAGCGAGTTGATCAGCTTGTAAATCTCATATTTGGCTCCCACATCGATGCCGCGTGTCGGCTCGTCGAAAATGATCAGCTGAGAATCTGCCGCCAGCCATTTCCCCAGAATGACCTTCTGCTGATTGCCGCCGGAGAGATTTTTGACCAGCTGCTGGATACCCGGGCATTTGATCTGGATCTCCTCCCGGTATTTTTCGGCTGTCTTTTTCTCCGTGCCGGAATCAATCACGCTGGCGCGGGCGATCCGCTCATACACCGGCATATTGATATTATTTTTAATGGAATTGGTCAGCAGAGCACCGTGGCGCTTCCGGTCCTCCGGTACCAGCGCGATGCCCAGATCGATGGCATCCCGGGGCGCCTTCGGATGAATCTCCTTCCCGTTCAGCAGAATCTGGCCGGATTCAAGCGGCTTCACTCCGAAGATGACTTCCGCCAGCTCCGTCCGGCCGGCGCCCACCAGACCGCCCAGGCCCAGCACCTCACCGGCATGAACCTGAAGACTCATATCCTGGTCGCCGTTGCCGCAGACATTCTTAAGCTCCAGCACCACCTTATTCTCATCAATGCAGGGGCGGCGGGGCGGATATTTCTGCGTCATCTCGCGGCCCACCATCATGCGGATCAGCTGATCGACCGTCGCCTGCGGCGTGATCAGTGTGTCCACATACTCTCCGTCCCGGATCACCTCGATGCGGTCAGACAGGCGGAAGATCTCCTCCAGACGATGCGATATGTAAATGATGGACACCCCCTTTTTCCGCAGCAGCTCCACCACCTTAAACATATTCTCTACTTCATTGCTGGTCAGCGGGGCACTGGGCTCATCCATGATCAGCACCTGCGCGTTCTGCTGAATCGCCTTGGCAATCTCAATCATCTGCTGATAGCCTACCGACAGGTTTTTCACCAGCTCGCGCGGATTGATCTTAATCTGCAGCTGCGCGAAGGCTTCCGCGGCAGCCTCCTCCATGGCTTTGCGGTCAATGAGCATCCCCTTGCGGATAGGACGCCCCAGAAACAGATTCTCCGCGGCGGACAGCTCCCCGGCATTATTGAACTCCTGATAAATAATTGCGATCCCGTTCTCCGCGGCCAGCTGCGGCGTCATCCGGTCGAATTCCTTCCCGTTCACGCGAATCCTGCCGGATGTGGGAATGACCGCGCCGGAGCAGCACTTGATCAGGGTGGATTTCCCTGCTCCGTTCTCCCCGATGAGTCCCAGGACCTCGCCGCGCCTAAGCTGCAGCGTCACGTCCTTCAGCGCCACCACACCCGGATATTCCTTACGGATATGCTCCAGTTCCAGAACATACTCTTCGTTCATACACTTTTACCTCCCGAATATTGAGGGCTGTGCGGCTCCGCCCTCCGACGGAGCCGCCATTTTGTTCCTTCTCTGGTTTTACTTCATAACTTACATGATGCTCTCGGCATTGTCGGCCGTGATCAGTGTCAGCTCACGGAACACATTCTGGCTCTCCAGCGAATCGCTCAGGATCAGGGCGAACATGGCGGCGCATGCATTGGCCGTATCTTCATCCGAGCCCTCGAAGCCAACCGCCACCCGGGCCGGGTACTCAGAATCCAGCAGATGCGTCAGCTGCTGTGTGGTCACATCAGCTGTAAACACACCCATGTCCTCAGGAATGTCCCCGCCGGTCGAGATCTGCAGCGCTTCATCCGCACCGATCATAGCGCCGGAGCCGATTCCCACTACGATCTTGCAATCCGGATAACGCTGAAGGATGGTCTCCATGGCTGTCTGCGCCTCAATCGAATCCAGACCGGCCTGGCTGGAAATGATCTCATACTTGCCTTCGCAGGTATTATCAAGGCCCTGAATGATTCCTTCTTCACGCTCCAGGAGGATCGTGGTCTGCGGGTAATTGATCATAGCGACCTGCGCCTTGTTGTCCTCGCTGTAGTATTCGTTGATGAATTCGCCGGCCGCTTCGCCGATGGCAATGCCCAGGTCAGTGTTGTTTAACACCCAGTTACCGTCCGTGTTCGTCATCGGATCATCCCAGCACATCACCTTGATGCCCGCTTCCCGGGCCTCCGCACAGGCATCCTCGATCGCCGTGGCGTCAGAGGGGTGAACCATGATGAGGTCACAGCCGGAAGAAACAAAGTTCTCGATCTGCCCGATCTGTGTCGCGGAGCTGTCGTCACAGGAAACGATCGTCACCTGAACACCGGCTTCCTCCAGAACCTCTTCCACCGCCGTCATGACGCCTGCCCAGTAGGAGTTCTGCAGAGACTGAACGGTAATTCCGATCTTCTTTCCTTCCAGAATGGACAGATCCGCCGCTGCATAAAACTCATCATCCGCCTGAATCCCCTCCGTGGAACCGGTGTCCGTCGTGCTTTCCGCCGCGGTGGTGGAGGAGCTGTCCGTCTCCGAGGAGGAGTTCTCGCCCTGGCTGCAGCCCGCCAGACAGGTAATCAGCATCACAGCAACACACAATAAAGCAATAATCCTTCTTTTCATTTTCGTATTCCTTTCTTTTCCTTACGTAAATCTTTCCTTATTCTTTTCAACCCGTTCTTCCCTTTGTATCCTGCGTTTCCCTTCCTTCCGGAAGGAAGATTCCCTGTATTTCTGCCGCCGCAGGACTGCGTCAGCAACAGGTAAAGGCGCCGTCCAGAATGAAATCCGAACCGGTGGTAAAGGTAGAAGTATCGCCCGCCAGATATACACAGATCGATTCGAGCTCCTCCGGCTTCCCCAGACGTCCGGTCGGCGCCATCGCGTTCCACTGCGCGATCAGCGGCTGCAGTGTAGGGGAGGACAGCGTCAGATCCGTACCGATATAACCGGGGCTGATACTGTTGACCCGTACACCCTTCTTCGCCCACTCCACAGCCAGCGACTTCGTCAGCTGGATAACCCCCGCCTTGGAAGCATTGTAGGCACACTGCGGCTGCGGCACATTGACGATGTGTGCGGACATGGAAGCGGTATTGATGATCGAACCGCCGCCGTGGGCCAGCATATAGCGGCCGGCGATCGTGTCGGTAAGAAAGACACTGTTCAGGTTCACATCGATATTTTTCTTCCACTGCGCATAGGTCATCTCCTCCGCCGCTGCATTGATGCAGATCCCCGCGTTGGCATGGCAGAAATCCAGGCCTCCCAACTGGCGAACCACCTCATCGACCATGGCCTGCACCTGTTCTTCACTGGTCACATCGCAGCCGATGGCAATGACCTTGCGGCCTGTCGCCTGCGCGATCTCCGCGGCTGTCGTCTCGGCGGCCGCCAGATCAAGATCCACGATCGCCACATCGGCGCCCGCTTCCGCGAAGGCGGTGGCAGTGCATTTGCCGATACCCCGGGCGGCGCCGGTGACAAAACCCCTTCTGCCATCCAGTCTCATTTTGTCAAGAATGTTCATGACTCTTCTCCTTCTTAGATGATAAGTTTTGTGTCCGCTTCACGGACACTCTCACGACCGGCATGCTCTTCCTCCCTCCTGTAATTTTGTGACTTCATTATGTAAAATCATTTTGCAAACCGTGTTTACACTATAGCAGAAAGATTTGCCATTGTCAATAGATTTGTTTTCTTTTTCGCAAAATAATTTTGCAAAAGTAATTTCAAAATATCGCTGGCATTTTGGAGTCATTTCTGATAAATTATAGGAGGAAAGAATAAGAACAGGTTGAAGATACAGACAGGAGGTCCGTCATGGCAGGACGCATCACACCCGGACAGATCAAAAAGACAAATCAGCAGTCGATTTACGAATACATTTACAGGAACGAAAAGGTCTCTCAGCAAGACATCTCCTACGCCCTGCATCTGAGCCGTCCCACTGTGGCCACGAACCTGGCCGAGCTGGAGGAGGACGGGCTGATCCGCAAGGACGGACAGCGGGAGTCCGACCAGATTGGCCGGAAGGCGGCTGCCTACTCCGTCACCCCGGACTTTCGGGTGGCTGTCGGCGTGGAGATTCTGACAGATCGGGTAAAAATCATTGCGGTCGATCTCCACGGAAAAAAGATTGACCGCAGGGTATTGAAGATTCCTTATAATAATCAGGACGCTTATTTCGAGGAGATATGCCTTTCCCTCCTGGCATTTCTCTCCTCCCTGAAGATTCCGGAGGAGAAGGTTCTGGGTGTCGGCATCACCATGCAGGGGCTGGTCTCGGCCGACCGGCAGACGATGACCTACGGAGCGATTCTTGATTGTACAGGGCTTGGAATCGACGCATTTACGCGCCCTCTCCCTTTCCCCTGCTCCTTTCTCCACGCCCCGGATGCCGCCGCGCTATCGGAGCTCTGGAGCTCGCCGGAGCTGACGAATGCCGTCTATCTGTCCCTGAGCCAGCATCTGGGAGGTTCTCTGATCTCCCAGCGGAATATCGTGACCGGCAAGCACGGGCATACCGCCACCTTCGAACACATTCAGCTGCGCGCCCGGGGTGAACTCTGCTACTGCGGAAACCGGGGCTGCGCGGAAACGCTCTGTTCAATGAGCGCGCTGCTCGGCGAGGAGGATCCGGACCAGTTCTTCAAGGCCCTGCGTGAAGGTGCGGACGAACCGGTTCGTCGCTGGAAAACCTATCTGAAGAACCTCGCCACACTCATCGGACTGCTCCATCTGGTCTACGACGTGGATTTTATTCTCGGCGGGCATCTGGCGGTCTACTTCACCCCCTCAGACATCCGGTTTCTGTATGAAGAGATCCGCCGGAGCTGTCCTTTCGAGGATAACGACGATTATATTTCCATCAGCAAGATGCCCTCGCACAACATCTCCATCGGCGCGGCCCTTCCGTATATCCAGGAATTCCTGGATGATGTAGGCGCCGCGGTGAAGCCGCGGGAGCCAAGTAATCCGTTCCAGTGACAGAACCACCTGACTGGCGCCTGTTCCGGAAAAGCCCATAAATGGGACAGAATACTGTAATTCATTTTGATCTTTGAAAAGCATAAGCAGAGTTGGTTATAGAAAAAGCAGCCTTAGAAGGCTGCTCTCAAGCAATAGCGTCGTCTTGATCTATAATACTTCAATTTTGCACCGATGTGTTTTATCCTTTCGGTAATACCCAATTCAAACCAAGATACTTCTGCCGGTTATCTTTGGCTGCTCACCAAGCTTTCCCCGAAACTTCAAAGCATACTTTTTATCTTTAATCTGCTGCAGCGCCGTTTCCGGTGAATCATCTACCCTCAGCTCTATGATGATTCCATCGTCTGAAGGATTATGAGGGTAAAAGATATAATCCACATAACCAATTCCCGCCTGATCCTCGCGTTCAAGATTGTAATTATTACTTGCGGCTATATACGCAAGAGTCACGCAGCCGAAAAA
>JAJQDL010000038.1 GCA_021202235.1 Lachnospiraceae bacterium | reverse complement strand
GTGGTTCTGTGTGACGATGACGGTGCCTCGCTTGGCGTAGCCTTCGCCGTAGTATCAGTTCAGATGTGCGTAGCCCTGAGCCCAGCAGCCGCCGTGGAAATAGACGCCAACCGGCAGCTTCTCATCCGCACTCTTTGCCGGGGTCCAGACATTCAGATAGAGGCAGTCCTCATCCCGGGGCCAGTCCAGGCAGTAGAATTCGTTGCCGATGAGGTCGCCGCCGCCCTCGGAGGAACGGCGCTCCTGATAGCTGATATTTCCATAATTATACGCCTTCAGAACGCCCTCCCAGGGCTGTACGGGCTGAGGGGGTCTCCAACGCAGTTCTCCTACCGGCGGGGCCGCATAGGGAATCCCGCGGAACAGGCTGATTGCCTGATTCCAGCCGGGGAGACCTTCCACGATCCCTGATTCGGTCTTTACTTGAAGCAGTGCCATGTGATTCTCCTTTCTTTTGCACGACTGATAAGAACAAAAAGATTATACAAAAAAGAGAAAACGCTTGCAAATACAGAAAATAAAAGAGATATAAAGAAAAGTTATGGCAGGGGGAAGAGCCTTACGAGGACAGGCGTTCAGGGAGGTATAAGAAAAAATTATGCCAGACAAATAAATCATCTTTTACAGATGGAAACAAAACGGATATGATAAGAAATGACAATTCAGACAATTTTCATGACACAGGAGGTATGATATGGCACTGTTACAGGCAAAAGTAGAAGAGGGAATTCTGGAAGGACTTCCCGCAGCGAATCAGATGTTTTCGATTTTCCGCGGCGTTCCGTTCGCAGCCCCGCCCGTGGGTGAGCTTCGCTGGCGGGATCCCCAGCCCGTGGAGCCATGGGAGGGCGTTCGTCCCTGCTACAAGTTCCCGCCGATGGCGATGCAGGAGCCCTTTGTATCGGAGGGAGGCGGCATCGTCGCCACGGAATTCTATGTAGGTAATTATAAAAAGAGCGAGGATTGCCTGTACCTGAATATCTGGACGCCGGCAAAGAGTGCGGACGAGAAGTTGCCTGTGGCAGTCTATATCCATGGCGGCGGCCACCAGACCGGCTACAGCTATCTGAACTGCTACGACGGCGAGGGCTTCCGCAAGAGAGGCATCGTGATGGTGACAATCCCCTACCGCCTGAATGTGTTCGGCTATCTGGTGCATCCGGAGCTGGAGGCAGAGAGCGAGTCGACGCCGGGCAATTACGGGGTCAAGGATCAGCTGGCGGCTCTGAAATGGATTCAGAAGAACATCGCGGCCTTCGGCGGCGATCCGGACAATGTCACGCTCTTTGGACAGAGCGGCGGCGCCTCCAGCGTGGACAACATGTGCGCCCTGCCCGCGTCGAAGGGACTGATCCGGCGGGCGATCATGCAGTCCGGCGGCGGCATCCGTCCGGTGTACTCCTACTGGTCGGAGTCCCTGGATCGGGCCAAGGAAGCGGGAATTGAATTCCTGAAGGTCCTGGGTGTGGACAGCATCGCGGAGGCGCGCAAGCTCTCTGCCAAGGAGATCCTGGACGGCTACAGCCGTTTCAAGATGGTGAAGCTCAACGACCAGGAGACGCCGATGATGGGAGGCAGCGGGTATATGCGCTTCTCGCCGGTGGATGACGGCGTGCTCTTCCCGGAGCCGGTTACCTCGCTGTACCGTCAGGGGAAATATCCGGAGCTTGATTATATGCTTACCTCCACGTCCGGTGAGCCGACGGAGACGACCTATCAGAATCTGGCCTTTGCCGAGGTCAACGCCCGGTTGGGAAGAAAGCCCTGCTATCTGGCTTACTTTACCTATGTGCCTCCCGGCGCCGACCGTGCGCATCATTCGGTGGAGCATCATTATGTATTCCAGACTCTGAACCGCTCCTATCGTCCCTACACGGGCTTTGACTGGGAGCTGTCCAACGAGTTGGCGGATTACTGGGCGAATTTCATGCGCACCGGCAACCCCAACGAGCCGGGGAAGGATCTCTGGAAGCCCTATGAGGGAGGGCAGTACAATGTTCTGGAGATCGCCGGAGAGGGACGGCAGATGATCTCTCTGGCAGACCGGACGGAGATCATTCAAAAGGCAAAGGAGCTAGAGATGGAATGAGATGTAAGGTAGAGAGAAGGGGCAGAACGTGGGAAAGGTTTTTGTAAGAGATAAATCGTTTTATCGGACGCTGGTGACGCTGGCGATTCCGGTCGTGCTCCAGGGAGCCATCAATATCGGCGTCAATATCATGGACACAGTGATGCTGGCGAATTACGGGGAGATTCAGCTCTCCGCCGCCTCCCTTGCCACGGAATATATCAACCTGTTTCAGATCCTCTGCATGGGGATGGGCTGTGGGGCAGCGGTTCTCACAGCCCAGTACTGGGGACGCGGAGACCATAAATCTCTGAGCCGGACTATCACGGTCATGCTGCGGATCTGTCTGGGGATCGCCACGGCGTTTCTGCTGCTGACCTGGCTGCTGCCCGGACAGATTCTGCACATCTATACGACCGATGAGGCGGTCATAGAGAAGGGCATCCTCTATCTGAACTACAGCGTCTTCACCTTCCCGCTGATGGGGCTGACGCTGACGCTGACACAGGTGCTGCGGTCGATCCGCGATGTCCGCGTCCCGCTGATTGCCTCGATCGTTGCCTTCGGGGCCAACATCTTTTTTAACTGGGTATTCATCTTCGGGAAGCTCGGTGCGCCGGAGATGCAGATCGCGGGGGCGGCGCTGGGAACCCTCCTGGCGCGGATTGTGGAGACGATCATCATTGTCGGCTATGTGTTCGGTCTGGAAAAGACCATCCGCTTTCGCTTCCGCAATCTGTTCGACCGCTGCGGCGACCTGATCCCCAAATACCTGCAATACAGCCTTCCGGTGATTGTATCGGATTGCCTGCTGTCCCTGGGAAATAACGCGGTCGCCGTGATCATGGGGCACATCGGGGCCAGCTTCGTGGCGGCCAATTCTATCGTGATGGTGACCGTGCGTCTGTCGACAGTCTTTAACCAGGGTCTGTCCAACGCCAGCAGTGTCCTGACCGGGAACTCTCTGGGGAAGGGCGACAAGGAAGCCGCCTATCAGCAGGGCTCGACCTTCATCGTGCTGAGCTTTATCATCGGCCTGCTCGCGGCGGGCATCATCCAGGCGCTGTCCGGCTGGATCATTTCCTGCTACAACGTCACGGAAGAGACGGCGGAGATCGCGCGGCAGCTGATGAATGCCATTTCCATCATGGTGATTTTCCAGACCTCACAGAGCGTCCTGACGAAAGGGATCCTTCGCGGCGGCGGCGACACGCATTTCCTGGTAATTGCAGACATCTTCTTTCTGTGGATGGTGTCGGTTCCTTTGGGAGCGGCGGCCGGACTGGTCTGGGGCTGGACGCCCTTCTGGATATATATATCTGTCTCAAGATTGAATATCCGCTGAAAACTGCCCTCTGCCTGATCCGGTTCCGCAGCAAGAAGTGGATCAGGATTGTGTAAGTTTCCAGGGAGCAGTCCTCCCCGGAAAGAGAAAGGAGAAAAAGAAAACGTGAGCAACAACACGAAGGGAGTCACGATCTGGACCCCCGCGTTTATCAACATATTCATTGTGAGCTTTGCCCTGAATATGGGGCAGTTTATGATGAATACACTCATCCCCAAGTATGCGAACTACCTGGGAGCCAGCGCGACCATCGTGGGCATGGTTTCCAGCATGTTCGCCATCACGGCGCTGGCGATCCGTCCCGTGGCGGGGCCCGCCTTTGATTATTTCAGTAAGAAGAGGCTGCTCAATCTGTCGATCGCGGTGATCACAGTGGCCTATATCGGTTACAGTCTCTCCTCCAGTGTACAGATGGTCATGGCCTGCCGTTTGCTTCACGGCGTGGGGATGGGATGCGTCTATCCGCTGAGTCTGGCCATCGCCAGTGAATCCCTGCCGGATGAGAAGATGGGATCCGGCATTGGCATCTATTCTCTGGCGCAGGCTGTCTCCTCGGCGGTCGGACCTTCCATCGGTCTGTCACTGAGCGGAGCTATCGGCTACAACAAGACCTTCGCGCTCGGCGCCGTGATCATGGCGCTCGCCGGTGTGTTGAGCTTCGGCTTAAAAGAACCGGCACGGACGGCGCAGGGCAAATTCCACATCAGCGTGGACAAGATCATCGCCAAAGAGGCACTGCTGCCGGCCTTCATTATGGTGTTCCTGGCGATGTCCTATTCCTGCATCAATTCCTTCATGGCGATCTACGGCGCAGAGCGGGGCGTGAGTCAGATCGGGCTGTTCTTTACCGTATACGCGATCTTTCTGATGATGAGCCGCCCGCTGAGCGGAACGATCTCTGACCGCTTCGGGCTGGATAAATCCATCATCCCGGCTTGCCTGTGCTTTGCCCTGTCCTTCTTCCTGATCAGCATCGCCGACTCTCTGCCGATCTTCCTGGCGGCGGGTGCGGTGTCTGCCTTTGGCTACGGCGCCTGCCAGCCGGCGATTCAGGCGCTCTGCATGAAATGCGTGCCCAAGGAACGCCGCGGTGCGGGTGCGAACACGAACTACTTTGGCGTTGATACGGGCAACCTGCTGGGGCCGGTGATCGCCGGACGCATCGCGGAATCGGTGCAGGCTTCGACCGGGAACGCGGCAGCCGGATATTCCGCCATGTACCGCTATATGATCATTCCGATTCTCATCGGTCTGGTGCTCTTTATTGTCAATCGTAAAAAACTCATCGGTTTGGGTGCCCGGGAGGAATAGAAGGGGGATGCTCATGCCGGCGCATACAAACAAAAAGGAGGTACAACAGTGACGGATGTAACCAGAGTGAAAATTGAAGGAGGCCTGATTCAGGGAAAATATTCCGAGGACGGCCAGGTGCGCATCTTTAAGGGAGTTCCCTACGCGGCGCCGCCCGTGGGCGCGCTTCGCTGGAGAAATCCTCAGCCGGTAACCCCCTGGGAGGGCGTCCGGGAGACACGTTATTATAACAATGCCAACATGCATGTGCGTCCTTCCGTGAAAACTTTCTATGGAAAAGAATTTGATCAGGTTGAATACCCGATCAGTGAGGACTGCCTGTATCTCAACATCTGGGCGCCGGTTCCTCAGGAGGGAGAGGTCTATCCGGTGGCCCTGTGGTTCCACGGCGGCGATTCTCATGCGAATAAATTGATTTTTGACGGGGAGAATTTTGCACGCGCGGGCGTCATCGTCATGACGGTCGGGTTCCGTACCGGTCCCTTTGCCGGTTTCTGTCACCCGGAGCTGTCCGCGGAGGCGGAGCGGGAGATCGGCCATCATACCTCGGGAAATTACGGCTTGCTCGATCAGGTCGCGGCTGTGAAATGGGTAAAACGCAATATCGAGGCACTGCAGGGCGACCCGAACCGGATCACGGTGTTCGGCCAGTCGGCCGGAGGAACCGTTGTACAGCGCCTGATCTCCACACCGCTCCTGGAGGGAGATCTCTTTGCAGCCATCATGCAGAGCGCCGGAGGCATGGATCCCCGCTATATGACGACGGAGGTCACTCTGGAAGAGGGCGAGGCCTACGGCGTGACACTCCTGGAGAAGAACGGGATTCCTTCGCTGGAGGCGGCCCGAGAGCTGTCTGCGCTGGAGATTTTGAAGCTTTTTGCGGGTCCGCCTGAGCTGACGATGGCGAACTTCTCGCCGAAGCCGGACGGCTATTCCCTGCTGCAGACGCCGGATCGGACCGGCTGGCTGGCACAGCACCACAAGGGCGTTCATGTCATGATCGGAACCACGAAGCATGAGGGCTTCGCCTATACCTACCGCGACGTGACGCAGGAGACGCTGAAGGCCTATCTGGAGCACTCCTACGGCGAATACTGGCAGGAGTACTGGGGCGCTGCCCGCGTGTCGACAGAAGCGGCGGCGGTTACGGACCGCCTCAATGACAGCCGGGACCTGAAGATGGCAACCTGTTATTCCTGGGTACAGCGGCAGAACGAGCTGGCCGGCATGGCGCCGTATGTCTATATGTTTACCAAGGAGGCGCCGGGACCGGAGTGCGTGGGAGCCTTCCACAGCGGTGAGCACGCCTATGTGTTCCAGAATATGGACCGGGTGCCGTGGCGCCCTTACACAGACGGCGACCGGGAGCTGTCGCAGGTCATGAGCGGGTACTGGGCTAATTTCATGAAGACCGGCGATCCCAACGGAGCCGGACTGCCCTGGTGGGAGCCCAGCGCCGACATGAAGGACGATCCGTGGATCATGGAGCTGGGACGCCGTGTCGGGATGGTGCGTCCTCCGGAGACGAAGGTGTCCCGCTTTATCCGTGCCTTTTGTCTGAATTTCTATGACCGGAAAGGATGAGACATGGCTGAACTGAAAAAACTGAGTGAACTGAAATATTATTTTAATCCGCCGTACTATGTGTTCGCGGCGGGGGCGGAGATGGCCTTCCTGGGAAAATATCTGACCGCACTGGCGCGTCTGGCCGAGGAAGACGGTGACGAGATCTGGGTGACAGTCTCTGACCTGGCCCGGATGCTTTCCCCGCAGATGAGCCTGCGGAGAGAAGGAGATGAGCTGGTTCTGACTGATGAGACCCGCTGCCTGCGGATCGCTGCGGACACCGGCGTGTGCCGTGTGACCGGCGCAGATCCGGCGGACAACCTGGCAGCCCGCCGCGCGGGGGAGGAATGGCTGCTTCCGGTGTGCCGGGTGATGCAGGAGGTCTTTGACCGTCCGGTGGTAAAGCGGTCTCCCTGGTATGTGTTTGGCCGGGCCGGAGAAGAGCTGGCCTTCGGACGTCCCCAGGAATCGCATTACCTCAATGTGCTGCGGGGGAAGACGGTGGGAGAAGTGTATCGGACGGTCTGGAATGAGGACGTGCAGAAGCTTCTGCCCTGCCACCTGTATATTCCCACGTATTATCAGGAGAGGGAAGCTCTGCCGCTGGTGATCGCTCTGCACGGAGGCATGGGCTCTGCGGACAGCGTCTTCGACAATACGCAGAGGAAATTCACGTACTATGCGGAGAAGATGGGATTTATCCTGATGGCGCCGGATGCGTGTGTTTTTGACAGCAATTATGGCTGCCTGGTGCCGCCTGAGGGAGCGAGAAAGGACGGCCCGATCGATTTCACGGTGAATGAGCAGTCCCGGTGGGAGAAGAAGACGGCAGAGAGTGCGCTGCTGCAGGAGATTGCCTGGGTAAGAGAGAACTGGCCGATCGATCCGGAGCGGATTTATCTGATGGGCAATTCCATGGGCGGCATCGGAACCTTCCATTTTGCCTCCCGGCATCCGGAGCTCTTCCGGGCTATTTCTCCGGCAGGAGCCGCGCCGACGGCGGCGGATTTTGACTCGTCGGATCTTGCAGGTCTGCCCATCTGTCTGGTGGCGGGCACGGAGGATGCGCATGGCTTCGATTACATCCGGCATGTCTATGAGGTGCTCAGGGATCGGGGACTGAATATCCGTTTCCTTGTCGCCGGAGGGGGTACGCATCCCAGTGCCTGGATCGATACCCTGGAGGAGACGCTGACCTGGCTGTTTGCCGCGGAGAAAACGGTGTAGCTGCTGTCTGAAAGAAAGACCGAAGAAATTCCTAAATAAAGAAGTCCCATTCTTTCCTGCCTCTGCGGGGGAGAAGGGGACTTCTTTCTGAGGGGAGCCCGGAAACGGAGAACCGCAGATCCGGTTCCCTTACAGCGGGATCTGGTTGATGATGTAATAGTGTTTGCAGGCGTCCAGCGACCGACAGGCGTATTCGAAGGAGCCCCATTTCTCTGTGCGCAGCTTATGGGGGATCTCCGGCACACACAGGGTGGTAGCGGGAATCGCTCGGATCCAGGGTGCCAGGTCGACGCCGCTCTCGCCGGGGAAGAGCCGGTAGCTTCTTCCCTCCACGGCCAGCTCCTTATGCTCCCGCGGAAAGACGATATGGGGCACATCGCAGATGTGGCATTCCCCGAACCATTCCGGCGGGCAGGCCTCGATCTCTGCCGGGGAGACGCTGGAGTAGTACAGATGCATCAGATCCAGTGTGATGCGGGCGTTGGGGCGGTTGACCTGCTCTAGAATATATCGGGCTTTGGCCAGCGTATCACAGACACCCCAGGCGACAAATTCCAGGTTGACGGTCAGGTCGTAGTCCGCGCAGACATCACAGAGGGCGGCAAAACGTTCGCAGGCGAAGTCCATGCGGTCAGTCCAGATGCTGGTCTGGACACCGCCGAGGTGATGCTCCCCGGCGAAGGCGAAATACGGCCGCAGCGCCTCCGGATCCGGAGGCGTCCCCATGCCGTAGGGGTGAATATTTTCCGGATCGTCAATAATGCAGTTGCCGATGCCGTCCGGGAAGACACCGGTCTCGTCGATCGCATGCTGCACCCGATCCCAGAGCTCTGGATGCTCCAGCAGCTCGTGCAGCGGTCCCTGCCCGCCCCGGGGGAGCAGCATGGCTCCGCAGGCGTCGTATCCGGCCCGGTAGGCCAGATACACGCTCTCCCACAGGTGGGGGGTCATAAACATTCCTTTCCAGAGTTTTCTCATCGCGTTTCCCTTTCTTTGTACCGGAAGATTTTGTGCTTTTGGGGCAGACTCAGGTCTGCATCAGGATGCCGCCGTTCATATCCACACAGTCTGCGGTCAGGTAATCGGATTCATCGCCGGACAGGTAGACCAGCGCGTAGGCAATCTCCTCCAGATCGGCGACGGGGCGGTCTTTGATGACGGACTGTCCGTTGTAGAGCAGCGGGCCGGAATAGCCGGGCATGCCGGGAATGCCGCCGGGGGGCAGCTTGAAGGGGACAGAACCCTTCTCCGCGATGCGGGTGAACTGCTTGGTGTCCAGCGTGCCGGGCGCGAAGGAGGTGACGCGGATATTGTAAGGCGCCAGCTCCATGGCGAAGGCCTTGCTCAGGCCGATGCAGGCGGCCTTGGAGGCGGCGTAGGAGATGGCGACGCCGCGGTTGCCCCGCCCGCCCAGAGAGGTGAAGTTGACGATGTGTCCGCCGTTCTGCTCTTTCATATAGAGGATGGCGGAGCGGATGGCGCGGTAGGCGCCGGTGCAGGTGACGTTCAGCGCCAGATTCCACTGTGTCTCCTCGATGTTATGGACATGGCCCGATCCGTGGAAGCCCGCGATATTGACCAGGATGTCGATACGGCCGAAGGTATCCGCAGCAAAGCGCATGGCCGCGTCCATATCCTCCTGACTGGTGCAGGCGCCGATACAAGTGCGTACCCGGTCTGTTCCGTACCGGCTGCGGAGCTCCGCGGTTCTCTCAAAATATTTTTCGTCGATATCTACCAGAATGACGTTTGCGCCCTCCTCCAGGAAGGCCTGGAGAGCGACCGATCCCACGGAGGAGCCTCCTCCGATGAAAACGGCTGTCTTGTCGGCTAAACGATTCATATGCTTTTCTCCTTTCCCGATCCTACACAGCGAAGAAGCCGCCGTTCAGGTCTACAATCTCTCCCGTGTTCCAAGCTCCGTGTTCATCGGCCAGATACATCACGGCTTCCGCCACATCACGGCCTGTTCCGGGGCGGTTCAGAACGCCGGAGACGGAGGCAGCGGCTTCCGGCTCAAAATACTGTCCTTCAATGGGGCCGACGGCGACGCCGTTGGCGGTGATGGAATCCTTCCCGAAGACGGTCGCTACGTCCCGGATGATGCCGCCGAGGCCCGCGTAAGCCGCCGTGGTGATGGGGGAACTCCCGCGTACACCGGTGCGTCCGGCGACACTGGTGATGAGGACGATGCGTCCGGACTTCTTCTCGACCATGGGCCGCATCATGTATTTGACGGTGAGCCAGCTGCCGGTGAGGATGGCGTCCAGTGTGTTGTGGAGCATCTCCTCGGACAGCTCGTTCCAGGCGCCTTCGGGGGGCGGGCAGGTCAGTGCTGTGACGAGGACGTCGATGGTTCCGAACTGTGCGAGGATGGTGTCGGCGTTTTTCTGCATCTCGTCTTCGTCCGTAAAATCCTTCACCTTCAGGGGGAGAAGCTGCGGACCGGCGGAGAGAGCCGTTACCTCTCCGGAATCGCTGCCCAGGAAGGCCACACGGGCGCCTTCTTCCTGCAGGGCCTCCACGCAGGCCAGGCCGATGCTTCCGCCGCTGCTGGCCACAACGGCCACTTTATTTTCAAATCTCATGGAATGGGTTCTCCTTTCTCTAGGGCTGCATATACTGCCCGCCGTTGACGTCAAGGCAATCCCCGGTCAGGAACGCGGAGTCGTCGCTGCACATAAAGACAATCACGTGGGCGATCTCATCCAGAGTCGCGACCGGGCGGTCCGGGATGAAGGAGCCGCCGCGAACCGCGCCGGGACCGCCCTTCAGGACGCCCTTGGGAGGCTCGTGGGGGATGGAACCCTTCTCGGGAATTCTCTCAAAGGAAGAGGTGTCCAGGGAGGCCGGAGCCATGCTGTTGACGGTGATGTTATCGGGAGCCAGCTCCAGAGCCAGCGCCCGTGTCAGGCCGATGGCAGCCGCCTTGGAGGCAGCGTAGGTGATGCTGACGCCGCGGTTGGCCCGCCCGCCGATGGAGGTGAAGTTCATGATCCGTCCGCCGTGCTGTTCCTTCAGATAGGGATAGACCGCCAGCACGGCGCGGTAGATGCCGAGGCAGGTGACGTCCATGGCCATGTCCCACTGGGAACGCAGCGCCTGTGTCGCATCTCCGGCTCCGTGAAACCCGGCAAAATTGCAGAGAATGTCGATCCTTCCGAAGGTGTCGGCGGCGTACTTCATGGCCGCGTCCATCTCTTCCTGGGAGGTGCAGGCGCCGAGGAACGTGCGAATGCGCTCCGGATACTGCTCCCGCAGATCCGCGGTACGTTCCAGATACCGGTCCGCGATATCGACCTGGAGAACCTTTGCCCCCTCCTCCATAAAATAGCGCAGGGCCACGGAGGCCACTGCCGAGCCGCCGCCGATGAAAACGGCGACCTTATCTTTTAATTTTTCCAATGTCTGATTCCTCCGTCTTGTTTTCGATGAAAATAGGTCTCCCCTGTTACACCATAAACTGGCCGCCGTTCAGATCAAGGGTCTCGCCGGTGGTCCAGGAAGCCAGCTCGGACGTCAGATATTCCACGGCTCCGGCGACATCTTCCAGGCGTCCCAGCGCCCGGCCGGGCAGAAGCCCCCGCGCGGTATCCGGAAGGCAGGCGGAATAGGAGCCGTCCTCCAGAGGTCCTACGGCCACCGCGTTGGCGATGATGCGGTGAACGCCCATCGTGCAGCCGATGTTCCGGGCCATGCCGCCCAGCGCCGCGTGGGCCGCCGCATAGACTGGGGGCACGCCGGGCAGATTGGTGCGGCCGGCCAGCGAGGAGATCAGGACGATCCGCCCATAGTTGCGCTCGATCATGGACTCCATCAGCGGCTGCAGGCTCCACAGCGCACCGCTGGCGATGGTGTGAAGGACGCGCTGATATTCCTCCTCGCTCATGGTGGAGGCGGGCTCCTGCGGGTCCGTGGTGATGGCTGTGACCGCGATGTCTACGGCCTTAAAGTGAGAGAGTACCTGCTCTGCCGCCTGGGAGAGCTCCTCCCGGCTGCGGAAGTCGGAGACGGGAATCAGCAGAAGATGCTGCTCCGCGTCAGAGTGAGAAAAACAGTCTGCCAGTCCGGCCAGGCGTTCCGGCTCGCTGTAGTAGAGGGCCACATTGGCGCCTTCTTCATAGAAGCGTTTGGCGCAGGCGATGCCCGCGCCGGATCCGCCGCAGGCAACGACGGCGGTTCTTCCCTGAAATCTCATTGCGTGTTCCTCCTAAATATCTCGATCATGATGTGTGATTCGAATCGGATTGATTCTCAGTAACGAATCCCGGGTACGCTGTGGAAGGACGAAATACTGAAAATTCGTTTAAAAGACAAACTATAAAAT
>JAJQDL010000205.1 GCA_021202235.1 Lachnospiraceae bacterium | reverse complement strand
CAGCGCATCAAAATCAAGCACCCGTTCGCAGACCAGCTTCCCCTTCGGATCGTCCGCCCCCAGACTGACCCGCCCGCGGATGAACAGCTTGCGGTCCGGCTCCAGGAACGCCCGGTTTCTCTCATAATCCCGGGGAAATACGATCACCTCGACATCCCCGGTCAGATCCTCCAGCGTAACAAAGGCCATATTCTGATTGTTTTTCGTCAGCTTCACCGTCTTTGCCGTAAGGATACCTCCGATCGTCACAACGGCTCCCTCCGACACCTGTGCGCGGCCGCTCTCTTCGTCGACCACAAACTGAGCGGCCGTGGTCGTGATGTGCTTCTCCCAACGCGCCCGTTCGTCATCCAGCGGATGCCCGCTGACATAGATGCCGAGGACCTCCTTCTCCAGCGCCAAGCGCTCCGCTTTGCTGTAGTCCTCCACCTCCGGCAGCGGCGTCTCGGCAGCGCTGCGGTCCTCGTCGGAGAGGAAGTCGAAGAGAGACATCTGGCCGCTGACACCATCCTTCAGCTCCCTGTTTCTCCGGTCCATGAGCTCCGCATAGACCAGCATCTTCTGCTTCCGGTTGCCGGGAAGCGTATCCATGGCGCCCGCCTTGATGAAATTCTCGATCGTACGCCTGTTGATCTCTTTGCCGGTCATGCGGTCAATGAAATCCTTCAGGTCACGGAAGGGTCCCGCCGCCTCCCGCTCCGCCTGGATGTTCTCGATCACACTGCGGCCGACGCCCTTGATAGCAGAGAGGCCGTAGCGGATGTTCTTCCCCGATACGGAGAAGCCCCACTCTCCTTCATTGATATCCGGAGGCAGGATCTCGATGCCCATGGAACGGCAGGAACCGATATACTCCGTCACCTTGCTGATGTTGTCGATGACCGAGGTCATCAGCGCCGCCATGAACTCGACCGGATAATAATATTTCAGATAGGCGGTCTGATAGGCCACCACCGCATAACAGGCCGCATGCGACTTGTTGAAAGCGTATTTGGCAAAATCCATCATCTCGTCGTAGATCTGGCTGGCCACCTCCGCGGAGATTCCATTTGCCACACAGCCCGGAACGCCCTCGGCTTCATTGCCGTAGATGAAATTCTGGCGTTCGCGTTTCATCACATCCTGCTTCTTCTTACTCATGGCGCGGCGCACCAGGTCGCTGCGGCCCAGCGTATAGCCACCCAAATCGCGGACGATTTGCATGACCTGCTCCTGATAAACGATACAGCCATAAGTGGGCTTGAGGATGGGCTCAAGCTGCGGGCAATGGTAGGTCACCGCCCGGGGATTGTTCTTGCCGCGAATATACTGGGGAATAAAATCCATGGGTCCCGGCCGGTACAGGGAAATGCCGGCAATCACGTCCTCCAGATTCATCGGTTTGAGCTCCTTCATGAAGCTCTTCATCCCCGCGCTCTCAAGCTGAAACACACCGTCAGTCTTCCCGGTTCCCAGAGATTCATAGACCTTCCGGTCGTCGAAATCAATCTTGCTGATATCGATATGCTTCCCCCGGCGCGCCAGCATTTTCACGGTATTCTGGATCACCGTCAGCGTACGCAGGCCGAGGAAATCCATCTTTAGAAGCCCCAGTTCCTCGATGGTGGTCATCGTAAACTGCGTCGTCAGCTGACCGTCTGAGGAACGCGACAGCGGCACGAATTCATCCATCGGCCGCTGGCCGATGACGACGCCCGCCGCGTGCATCGAGGTATGGCGCGGCAGTCCCTCCAGGCGTTTGGACATCTCGATGAGCTTCGCCACGCGCTCATCCTCCGCGATCGCTTTCTGCAGATCGGTACTCTTCTGAATTGCCTGCTCGATGGTGATGTTCAGTTCCTTGGGAATCATCTTGGCGATCTGGTCGCAGAGCGCATAGGGAAGATCCATGACCCGGCCCACATCCCGCACCACGGCCCGGGCCGCCATGGTGCCGAAGGTCACGATCTGCACCACCCGGTCGGCGCCGTATTTGCGCGTCACATAGTCAATGACCTCGCCCCGGCGCTCAAAACAGAAATCCACGTCAATATCCGGCATACTGACCCGCTCCGGATTCAGGAAACGCTCGAACAGCAGCTGATAGCGGATGGGATCGATGTCGGTGATCTCCAGACAGTAGGCGACCACGCTCCCGGCCGCCGAGCCGCGCCCCGGGCCCACGGCAATATCGTGCTCTTTCGCATAGTGGATGAAATCCCAGACGATAAGGAAATAATCCACATACCCCATCTTGCGGATGACCCCCAGCTCATACTCCAGCTGGTTCCGTACCGAACCGTCGTCCTGCGGATAGCGCTTCGCCATGCCTTCCTGGCAGAGATGATTCAGATAGGTCCAGGAATCATACCCCTCCGGCACATCAAAATGCGGCAGCTTCGGCACGCCGAACTCGATCTCCACATGGCAGCGTTCCGCGATGCGGTGGGTATTCTCAAGAGCCTGCGGCGCATAGGGAAACAGAGCCCGCATCTCCTCCTCGGACTTGAGATAATACTGGCCGCCCTCATAACGCATGCGGTTCTCATCCGCCAGCTTCTTTCCCGTCTGCAGGCACAGCAGGATATCATGCGCCTCGGCATCGTCCGCGTAAATATAATGCGTATCGTTGGTGGCTACCAGAGGAATTTCCAGCTCCTCGCTCATGCGCAGCAGCCCCGCGTTCACCGTTTTCTGGGTGGGGATCCCGTGATCCTGCAGCTCCAGGAAATAATTTCCCTTCCCGAAGATCTCCTCATACCGCCGCGCCGCGGCACAGGCCGCCTCATACTGATTCCGGGCCAGGAGCTTCGCCACCTCCCCGGCCAGGCAGGCGCTCAGAGCGATGATGCCCTCATGATATTCGCGCAGCACATCCAGATCCACCCGCGGCTTATAGTAAAAACCGTCGATAAAGCCCTTCGAGACGATCTTCATCAGGTTATGATAGCCCTGATCATTCTCCGCCAGCAGAACCAGATGAAAATACCGATCCTCCCCGGCTCCCGGCTCGCGGTCCAGTCGGGAGCCAGGCGCCACATAGACCTCACAGCCCAGGATAGGGTTAATGCCCTCCTTACGGCAGGCCTTATAAAAATCGATCACGCCGTACATCACACCATGATCGGTGATCGCCAGACTGTCCATGCCCAGCTCCTTCGCGCGGGCGGCGATCTCCGAGATCTTGCTGGAGCCGTCCAGCAGACTGTATTCTGTGTGTACGTGAAGGTGGGTGAAGGCCATCGTCTCTTTCCTCCGTGTTTCTCTTTGTTCTCATGCCATCCAGACTATCATATCACTCCGGACGCCGCCCCCTGAGTCAGGCTCCCCGTGCCCTGGTCAGCAGCTTTTTACAACTCCTCCGCGATGGTACGTATTTTACGCAATCGATGATTTACGCCGGACTTCCCTACCGGCGGGTTCAGATGCTCTCCCAGCTCCTTTAACGGCAGGTCCGGGTACTCCAGACGCACCTCCGCCATCTCCCGCAGAGAATCCGGCAGACTGCCCAGCCCGATCGTCTTCTGTATCTTCTCGATGTCGCGGATCTGCTCCACCGACGCCGACACCGTCTTGTTCAGATTCGCCGTCTCACAGTTGACCGAGCGGTTCACATGGCCGCTGATGCCCCGGAGGATGCGGATATTCTCCAGGTTCATCAGTCCCCGGTGCGCCTCCATGACATTGAGCATATCGGCGATGCCGTCGCTCTCCTTGACATAAACCACCCAGGACTTCTTGCGCGGCACGATCTTCGCATCCACCTCAAAGGAACGGATGGCGTCCCGCACCTGCTCCGCCCGCTCCGGCGTCCCGCAAACAATCTCAAAATGATAGGATTTGCGTGGATCACTGATCGACCCCGACGCCAGAAAGCATCCGCGGATAAACGCACGCCGACAACAGGTCTGCTGCAGCAGCAGGCCGTTCGCCGGAAGAGACAGCTCCCGGAGCACGCCGCTCTGGGACAGATATTTCACTGCCTTCAGCACCTGACCGGCCGCCTCCGGGTCCAGCACCGCCAGCGTATACAGGCGGCCCTTACGCCAGTCGCCGTTGCCGTACGCGGAGACCTCCGGCTGTATGCGAAAGGCCCGGCGCAGCAGCCGGGCCGCCTTGCGGATCACCAGAATATTCTCACTCTGAAGCAGCAGATAAACGCTCCGGTCACTTCGGATCCCGTAAGTCCCGCAGGCGCCGACCAGCGCGGCCAGCTCCGCCAGCTGGCAATGTCTTGCCGGACTCATCTGCCCCGCCAGTTCCTCTTTGATTTCCTGTGAAAAGGACATTTAGAATTCCCCCAGACAGCGGACCTCCAACTCCAGCACCACGCCCGTCTGCCGTTCCACCTCCGCCGCTACATCGCGGCAAACCGCAAGGATTTCCGCGGCCGTCGCATGGTCCCTGTTAATGACAAATCCGCAGTGCTTCTCCGACACGCAGGCGCCGCCCACGGCATAGCCCGCCAGACCGGCGTCCTCGATCAGCTTCCCGGCAAAATACCCCGGAGGCCGCTTAAACGTACTGCCGGCGCTGGGATATTCCATGGTCTGTATGCTCCGCCGCCGATTCTCGATATCAGCATTGCGATTCAGGATTTCCTCCGGATCCCCAGTCACAAGCTCCTTCCGGGCCGCCAGCGTGATCAGCCACTCGGTCTGAATCCGACTGGTCCGGTAGCCCAGAGCCAGCTCCTCCGCCGGAATCCAGCACGGTTCCCCGGTCTCCGTCAGGATCAGCGCTTCCCGCACCACATCCGCATCTCACCGCCGTAGGCTCCGGCATTCATAAACAGGGCTCCTCCCAGAGAGCCGGGAATGCCCCCGGCGAACTCCAGTCCGGACAGCCCCTCCTGTCTGGCAAAGCGGGCCAGCGCCGACAGCGTGATCCCCGCCTCCGCGATGATCCCGCATCCATCCCGCCGGATCCGGGACAGGGCATCCCCGATATGAAAGATGACGCCGCGGTAGCCTCCGTCGCCGAACAGGACATTGCTGCCCCGTCCGAGGATGACAAAGGGAATCCCCTCCTCCCTGCAGATGTCCAGCATCTCTGCCAGCACCGCCGGGCTCTCCGGTTCGATAAAGAGGTCCGCCGGACCGCCCACCTGAAAGGTCGTATGAAGAGACATGGGCTCCTGCTCGCGCACTACAGAATCCCCGGCTGCCGCCCGCAGGCGCGCCAGACCTTCCGTTCCGCCGCTTTGCTCCTGATTCGGTCTCGTCATCAGCTCTCAATTCCCTTCAGCATATTGTTCTGCACTCTCTTATACAGCTCTTCCTTGGCATCGTAGCCCATTTCCTTCTGACGGAAATTGACGGCCGCCGCTTCCACGATGATAGCCACATTCCGACCGGGCCGGATGGGGATGCGGCAGCTGAGGATCTTGTTCCCCAGATATTTCACATACTCTTCCTGGGAGCCCAGGCGGTCATAGGTCTTATCCTTGTTCCAGTCCTCCAGGACGATCACCATATCCACATCCTGCTCATCCTTGACACTCTCCGCACCGAACAGCGCCTTCACATCAATGATGCCGATGCCCCGCAGCTCAATGAAATGCTTGGTTACCTCCGGCGCCCGCCCCACGATCTCAGCGTCGTTGATACGGTGCAGCTCCACGGCATCATCGGCCACCAGCCGATGCCCGCGCTTGATCAGCTCCAGCGCCGCCTCACTCTTGCCGATGCCGCTCTCTCCGGTAATGAGGATTCCCACACCGGCCACGTCCATGAGCACGCCGTGAATCGTCTGCGTCGGTCCCAGCTTCTCCTGAAGATACCGCAGCACCCGGGCATAAACATCCGAAGTAAAACAGTGAGAGGCAAAAAGAGGCACCTCATATTCGTCTGCCAGACCGATCACTTCCTCATCCGGCAGATGATCCCGGCAATACACCAGGCAGGGAATATTCCGGGAAAACAGCATGCGGAACACCTCGTTCTTCCGTTCCCGGGTCAGCGTCCGCAGAAACGCCATCTCCATATTCCCGATAAACTGCATCCGGTCCGCATCAAAATGCTCAAAAAATCCCGCCATCTGCAGAGCCGGCCGGTTGACATCCCAGTGTGTCACCCGTATTCCATCGATGTCCACCTCCGGATTCAGATGCCGCAGGTTCATATCCATCGCCACCTGACTTAAACTGATTCCTTCCACGTTCGTCCTCCCGTCTTCTTCTCCTGAAGCTTTTTATTCTATCTCCCGGTCACGCTCCTCCGTGCAGAGCGCCCCGCGCAAGTCCGTATTCAGTGCGTGTCAAAAGCACATGGCACCGTTTCCAGTATAGCATAATTTACCCGTTCTGGCTACTCCTCCGGAATCTCCCCGTCATGAAAAAACGCATACACCGTGCGCGCCACGGGACGGTTCATCTCCGGGATCCGGGCCAGATCGTCCACCGACGCCTCCCGCAGCGCGTCCAGCGTCTGGAACTCCCTCATCAGCGCTTTCCGGCGCGCCGGTCCCACCCCGTCGATATCGTCGAGTATCGAATGAACCTGCGCCTTGCCCCGCAGGCTGCGGTGATATTCGATGGCGAAGCGGTGCGCCTCATCCTGAATCCGCGTGATCAGCTGAAACGCCTCACTGTGCCGGTCGATCGGCAGCTCCTGATTGCGGAAATACAGGCCCCGGGTTCGGTGATTGTCATCCTTCACCATCCCGCAGACCGGGATGGAAAGCCTCATCCGTGCCAGCACCTCCTCGGCCACGTTCACCTGGCCGCGTCCGCCATCCATCAGGAGCAGATCCGGGAAACGGGTAAAGCTGCCGTATTCGTCCTCCATCCCCCGTTCCCGCAGGATCCGCTGCTCCTCCAGTCCGTGAGAGAAACGCCGCGTGAGGACCTCCTCCATGGAAGCATAGTCATTCGGTCCCTGTACCCATTTAATCTTGAATTTGCGATAATCGCTGCGCTTCGGCTTTCCCTTCTCGTAGACGACCATGGAACCCACCGATTCAAAGCCGGAGATATTGGAAATATCGAAAGCCTCCATGCGCACCAGTCCCGCCAGACCGAGCAGGTCCTCCAGCTGGCGGACTGCCCCCAGCGTCCGCGCCTCCTCCCGCTTTACCCTCTCACGATCCCGCGAGAGGATCAGTCCGGCATTCTGCTCCGCCAGTTCCATGAGACGGTGCTTCTCTCCCCGCCGGGGCACGGTCAGCGTCACCTTGTGGCCGCTCTTCGCCGACAGCCAGGCGGCGATCGACTCTCCCTCCGGCAGCACATCCGGCAGGAAGAGCTCTCCGGGGATAAAGGGCGTCCCGGCGTAAAACTGCTTGACGAAATCCTGCAGGATCTGCACCTTCCCGTCGCCCTCCGCCACCTGCACATGAAAATGATCCCGGCCGATCAGCTTGCCCTCCCGAACGAAGAAGACCTGCACGATGGCGTCCGCCCCTTCGACAGCCAGGGCGATCACATCCCGGTTGTCCCGGGTATTCTCCGTCATCTTCTGCTGCTCATCCATCTTGCGCACGCTGAACAGCAGCTCCCGGTAGGACGCCGCCGTCTCGAAGTCCAGCGCCTCCGCCGCCTCCAGCATCTTCTCCTCCAGCTGCTTTAACAACGGCTCATAGTTTCCCCCCAGGAAGCTCTGCGCCTTACGAATGGACTCTGCATAGGCCTCCGGCGTGATCCAGCCCTGGCAGGGCGCGTCGCACTGGTGAATATGATAGTTCAGGCAGGGCCGTTCCTTTCCCGTGTCCTCCGGCAGCTTCCGATTGCAGTCACGGATGCGGAAAAGCCGATGAGTCAGCCGGATCGTATCGCGCACAGCCCCGGCACTGACGAAAGGGCCATAATATTTCGAGGCGTCCCGTTTCGCGCGTCTTGCCAGCATGATCCGCGGGAACTCCTCCTCCACGGTCACCCGGATGTAGGGGTAACCCTTATCGTCCTTCAGCATCGTATTGTATTTGGGGCGGTGCTCCTTGATCAGGTTGCACTCCAGCACCAGAGCCTCCGCCTCCGAATCAACGACGATCGTCTCAAACCAGGCAATCTGCGACACCATCCGCTGCACCTTCGGCGACTTGTTCGTGCCTTTCTGGAAATACTGACGCACCCGGTTCTTCAGAACCACCGCTTTCCCCACGTAAATAATCCGGTCCGAGGCGTCGTGCATCAGATACACCCCCGGCCGGTCCGGCAGCTTTTTCAGTTCTTCCTGTAAATTGAATTCCATAGTGAACAGTATACCGCTTTTTGCCGGGATTCTCAACGAAAAAAGACGCTCTCCTGTGTGTATCCTTCCACACAGAAAAGCGTCTTTTCTATTACTGCAAATAATTATTATCTCTTACCAGGTATGCGCTCCGGATTCTCCCGGATTGCCGTCCTTTGCGGTCTCCCCGGTTCCCTCCCTGCCGTTCGCGTTCGGGGCTTCCGGATTCACGGCAGGCTGCCCGTCTGTCTCCGCCGTCTGTAACGCCTGCGTCAGCCGGGCGTTCTCCTCCCAGCGGCGGCGCTCATCCTGCAACTCATGGAGCAGTTTCAGGATCTCCTTGCCGGTGATGGTCTCCCGCCTGATCAGGTAGTCAGCGATACGGTGCATGGCATCTTTATTCTCGGAGAGGAGCTTCTTCGCCTTCTCATAGGCTTCTTTCAGCATCTGCTCCACCACACCGTCGATCTTCGCGGCCGTGGCATCCCCGCAGTTAAGTACCGAACGGCCATCCAGGTACTGTCCCTCGACGGTTTCCAGTCCCATCAGCCCGAATTCCTCGCTCATCCCGTAGCGGGTCACCATGGCGCGCGCTGTCTTCGTCGCCTTCTCGATGTCATTGGAAGCACCGGTCGAAACAGAATCGAAGAAGATTTCCTCCGCGGCGCGCCCGGCCATCAGAGTAACCAGCTCCGCCTCCAGCTCTGCCTTGGTCATGAGGAACTTCTCCTCCTCCGGCGTCTGCATCACATAACCCAGAGAGCCCATGGTCCGGGGTACGATGGTGATCTTCTGCACCGGATCCGCGTCCTTCTGCAGCGCCGTGACAAGGGCATGTCCGACCTCATGGTAAGCGACCATCCGCTTGTCGCGGTCGTTCATGATGCGGTCTTTCTTCTCCTTACCGGCGATGACGACCTCCACCGATTCAAAGAGGTCAGCCTGCGTCACATAGCGGCGCTTATTCTTCACTGCCAGGATGGCGGCCTCATTGATCATATTCGCCAGGTCGGAGCCCACAGCGCCCGAGGTAGCCAGGGCGATCTCCTCCAGATTCACCGAGTCATCCATACGCACATTCTTTGCATGGACCTGCAGCACGGCGACACGGCCCTTCAGATCGGGTTTGTCAACGATGATCCGCCGGTCCAGACGGCCGGGGCGGGTCAGCGCCGGATCCAGCACCTCCGGCCGGTTCGTGGCTGCGAGGATGAACACACCCTTGTTGGAATCAAAGCCATCCATCTCGGACAGCAGCTGATTCAGCGTCTGCTCCCGCTCGTCGTTGCCGCCAAAGCGCGTATCACGGCTCTTGCCAATGGCGTCAATCTCATCAATAAAGATAATGCAGGGGGCATGCTGCTGTGCTTGCTTTAACAGATCACGCACCCGGGAAGCGCCCACGCCGACGCACATTTCCACGAAATCGCAGCCCTCCAGCCTGAAAAACGGCACCTTAGCTTCGCCGGCCACAGCCTTCGCCAGCAGTGTCTTGCCGGTGCCGGGAGGGCCCACCAGAAGAGCACCCTTCGGCAGCTTGGCACCGATCTCCGAATATTTGCCGGGATTATGCAGGAAGTCCACAATTTCAACCAGAGACTCCTCCGCCTCATCCTGCCCGGCCACATCCTGGAACGTCACGCCGGTCTCCTTCTGCATATACATCTTGGCGTTGCTCTTGCCGACACCCATGATGCCGCCGCCTGCGCCGCCGCTCCGTCTCATCATAAACATAAAGACGCCCCAGACCAGGAGCACCGGGATCATATAGATCAGCAGCTCCATCAGCCAGGAGGTCTGCTCGATCACCGTTCCCGACAATTCGATATCATCCCGGTTTGCCAGGATCTGCTTGATCTCCTCGACCTCATCACCCACGATCGCGGAATAGTATTCCTCCGTATAATCGCTGGTCTCAGAGGGCTTGATCGTCACCGTGATCTTATTGTACGTCTCATTGATGACGACACTCTCCACATTTTCCGTCTGAATGACCTGCATCAGCTCATTATAGGTCAGCTCCGTAGAATTGGCTGTAGTCGAGTAGCGACTGATCAGGGAAACGCAGAACAGCGTCACCATGGCAATGACCACCATCTGCATAAAACTCGGTTTTTTCGGATCGTTTGGATTTTGATTCTGATTCTGATTTCGATTTGTATTATTATCCATGCCGGCTTTATCTCCTTCTCTAACGTACAGAGAACGCACGTGAGTATAGTATAAGGTTCGTGCACCAATAAATCAAGCAACAGATTCGGAAGTTTTCATGAAAAACTATGAAATTTTTACAAATCGTTCTGGATTTTGCGGGCGAAGTATTATATACTGGGTATTTGTTATTGAAGATTTTGAACGCCATACGAGGAGGATGCATTCATGTCGGTAAAATACGTATTTGTCACAGGCGGTGTCGTCTCCGGTCTGGGTAAGGGCATCACAGCCGCTTCCCTGGGCCGTCTGCTGAAAGCCCGCGGCTACAAGGTCACCATGCAGAAGTTTGATCCCTACATCAACATCGACCCAGGCACGATGAACCCGGTGCAGCACGGGGAGGTTTTCGTCACAGACGACGGCGCGGAGACCGACCTCGATCTGGGACACTATGAACGCTTTATCGATGAGAACCTGACCAAAAATTCCAACGTAACCACCGGCAAGGTCTACTGGTCCGTCCTCTCCAAGGAACGGCGGGGCGATTTCGGCGGAGGCACGGTGCAGGTCATCCCCCACATCACCAACGAGATCAAGAGCCGTTTTTATGCAAATGATAACGCCGAGCAGACGGAGATCGCCATCATCGAGGTGGGGGGCACTGTCGGTGACATCGAGAGCCAGCCCTTCCTGGAGGCCATCCGCCAGTTCATGCATGAGGTCGGTCCGCACAACGCCATGCTGATCCACGTCACGCTCATCCCCTTCCTGAAGGCCTCCGGCGAGATGAAGACCAAGCCCACCCAGGCCAGCGTCAAGGATCTGCAGGGTATGGGCATCCAGCCCGACATCATCGTCTGCCGCACGGAGCACCCCATGGACCAGGGCATCAAGGAGAAGATCTCCCTCTTCTGCAACGTACCAGTGACCCATGTCATCCAGAACCTGGATTACCCGATCCTCTACGAGATTCCGCTGGCCATGGAGAAGGAGCATCTGGCCGAAGTGGCCTGTGAATGCCTCAATTTGCCCTGCCCGGAGCCCGATCTGCAGGAATGGAAGGACATGGTTGAAGCCTGGAAGAACCGCACCCGCGAGGTCTGCGTGGCCCTGGTCGGCAAATACACGGCGCTCCATGACGCCTACATCAGTGTCGTCGAAGCTCTGCGCCACGCCGGCAACGCCTGCGGCGCCAAGGTCCGCATCAAATGGATCGAATCCGAGGAAGTGACCAAGGACACCGTGAACACCCTCCTCGGCGACGTCTCCGGCATCCTGATCCCCGGCGGCTTCGGCGACCGCGGCATCGACGGCAAGATTCTTGCCATCCGCTACGCCCGGGAGAACCGTATTCCGCTGCTGGGTCTGTGCCTGGGCATGCAGCTGTCCATCGTGGAATTCGCCCGCGACGTCATCGGCTTCGAGGACGCTGACAGCGTCGAGCTGAACCCCGACACCACCCACCCGGTCATCCACCTGATGCCCGATCAGGACGGTGTCACAGACCTTGGAGGCACCCTGCGCCTGGGCTCCTACCCCTGCGTCCTCGACAAGAGCTCCAAAGCCTACGAGCTCTACGGTCAGGAGCTGATCCATGAGAGACACCGCCACCGCTACGAGGTCAA
>JAJQDL010000124.1:10133-11975 GCA_021202235.1 Lachnospiraceae bacterium | reverse complement strand
ATCCACCAGAATGGTCTTCACCGGATCCTGCCGGATCCCCTCGCGCAGGGTCTCATATAGTTGTTGCCGGTGTTCCGGGGCTTCCATATCGATAAAGTCCACCAGGATGATGCCGGAAAGATTCCGCAGGCGCATCTGGAAAGCAATCTCCCCGGCTGCCTCCAGATTGATTTTCAGGAAGGTCTCCTCGGCTCCCTTGTGGCCGTCGTATTTGCCGGTGTTCACGTCTATGACGGTTAGTGCTTCCGTCGGTTCGATGACCAGATAACCGCCGGATTTCAGCCACACACGGCGGTCCAGCGCCAACTCCATAAAGTGTTCCAGGCGATACAGGTTCTTCAGGGACAGGCGTGTATCTTGATAATAAACAATCTGCTCCGGCCGCATGTAGTCGGCGTCGGCAAGCCCGGACTGCAGGCTCTCAAAGATCTCGGCGTCGTCGGTGATCACAGATTCGAGGCTTCCTTCGCGGGGATCGCGCACCGCCTCCAGATAGGCCGGAGTACCTTGCCAGAGTCTGGTGAAGGCGGGGCGATGCAGCGCTTTCTCCGTGATCTGACGGTAACGGGAAATCAGGCAGGCGGCTTCTTCAAGGATGACCTCATCGTCTGCCGTCTCCGCATTGGTACGCAGGATAAAACCGCCCTGTTCCTGCTGAACTGCTTCTGCCAGGAGTTCCTGCAGTTCCTGACGCCGGGCGTCATTGTGAATTTTGGCTGATACGGCGACTCGAGCCTGGTCACTGACCAGTACCAGATAGCGTCCCCCCAGAGAGAGATGGTCCGTGACCACGGGAGACTTCGTCTTGACGGCCTCGCGGCTGACCTGCACGAGGATCTCATCACCCTCCCGGTAATGAGAGTCCTTCTTTGGAAGCTGTAAGAAACAGAGAACACCAGGCCGCACCTCCACGAAGGCGGCGCGGATATTCTTCACGAGATTTTTAATTTTTCCCAGGTAGATATCGCCGACCTGCACCGCAGAATCTTCCCGTTCCATGCGGATTTCCAACACACGGCTTCCATCCCAGAGCGCGGTCAGGATGCCGTCCTCCCAACGGGTGATTAGCAGCTTGTTCATGAAATCTCCTCCCCCAGATTACCCAGAGAGACGCCCTCCGCGCTCCGCAGATCGACACGGCAGATCGCGAGGTTCCTTCGGCTGCACGGCGCACCGAGAAAGGCTTCCATGACGAGCTCCGGTTTCAGGTTCTTCAGGGAACCGGCGGAAAGACGCAGGAAGAAGGCGTCCTCCTCCGGCTCCCGGCGAAATTCATAGACCCAGGGACGGATATCCGTCTCCTCCTGGCTCTTTTTTGTCTTTTTCGTGACGATGATTTCCGGCCTGGCCAGGAAATGCGCGATATCCGCTTCCCATTTATCTTCCGAAGAAGGCCGGGTTTCTTTCAGCTTCACCAGATAATCCGCCATTCCCACGGTCGCCATGGCGTTGTGATGCTTGCGTCCTTCATCCTCCGGCAGAAGCCGGTAGCCGGTGACGCGGATCCCCTCGACCATGGTCGCATTGATGCGCTCAATCATTTCCCGGCTGGAGGCGGTCTCCTCCACTTCTACGTCCATATATTCGCCCCGGGAGGTCAGGCCGACGCCCAGCGGCGAGGCGAAGGACATGACCGGATGGGGGTGATAGCCGCCGGAGAAGCAGACGGCTACATGGGCACGCTGCAGTGCCTTGTGAAAATACCGCATGATATCGAGATGCCCGATGAAGCGGAGGCTCCCCTCCTTCTCAAACCGTATGCGAATTCTCATGACAGATTCCTCCTCCGAATATCGCCGCGCCGCAGCCGCTGCACTGCTGCCGGCAGTTGGGCGTCACTTC
>JAJQDL010000124.1:3678-10123 GCA_021202235.1 Lachnospiraceae bacterium | reverse complement strand
GCCTTCTCCCACTCACGCCGCAGGAATTTCTTCGTTACGCCGATGTCGATGAAATCCCAGGGGAAGATTTCTTCGGCACTTCTCTCCCGACGCGTGTAAAAATCCGGATCGACCCCGGTTTCTGCGAAGGCCTCCATCCACCGGTCGTTGTCAAAATAATCGGACCAGGCGTCGAAGAGGCATCCTTTTTTATAAGCCTCCTCAATGACACGGGCGACCCGCCGGTCTCCGCGGGCCAGTACGCCCTCCAGCACCGTCACATCCGCTTCGTGATACTGATAATGCATGGAGCGGCGATTCAATTGTTGAAAGAAGGTATCCTTCACCAGATGGGCGCGCCGCAGGTACTCTTCCTTTGTCTCCATCGTCGCCCACTGAAAGGGTGTGAAGGGCTTGGGAACAAAGAAGGAGGAACTGGCGGTCAGCTGAATCTTTCCACGACGCTTTTCCTTCGGCACCTCGTCAAAAAATCGCTCACAGATCCTCTCAGAGAGCTCGGCGATGCCCCGCATATCCTCCTCCGTCTCCGTGGGAAGCCCCAGCATGAAATACAATTTCACTTTTGTCCAGCCGCCGCGGAAGGCCTCTGCGGCTCCGTTCAGGATATCATCCTCGGTCAGACCCTTGTTAATGACATCGCGCAGCCGCTGCGTTCCGGCTTCCGGAGCAAAGGTCAGACTGCTCTTCTTCACATCCTGAACCTTGTTCATCACATCAAGCGAGAACGAATCGATGCGCAGAGAGGGCAGGGAAATGTTGACGTGACGCCGCCCGCACTCTTCAATCAGTCCCTCAATCAAAGGCTGAATCTGACTGTAATCACTGGAGCTTAAGGAGCTCAGTGTGATTTCTTCGTGGCCGGTATTCTCCAGCATTTTCACGGCCATATCCTCCAGCCAGTCCAGATTTCGCTCGCGCAGAGGCCGGTAGATCATGCCCGCCTGGCAGAAGCGGCAGCCGCGAATGCACCCGCGCTGAATCTCCAGCGTCACCCGGTCCTGTGTCGCCTTCACGAAGGGGACGACCGGCTTCTCAGGATAATAAGTATGACTGAGATTGGTCTCCACTTCCTTGCGGATGCGGGCCGGTACGCCTTCCTCCCGCGGTCGGAAATCAGCGATCGTGCCATCCTCCTGATAACTCACCTCGTAGAGGGAGGGCACGTAGATGCCTGGGATCACCGCCGCCCGACGCAGGAAATCCTGGCGGCTCCCCCCGGCCGCCCGGTTGGCCTTATAGGCGTCCACCAGCGGCAGCATGGAGGTCTCGCCCTCGCCGATATAGAACAAATCGAAGAAGTCGGCCAGCGGTTCCGGATTGTAGGTGCAGGGGCCGCCGCCTAAAACGATGGGATCGTTCTCTCCGCGCTCCGCTGCGTGCAGGGGAATCCCGGAGAGATCCAGGATCTGCAGGATGTTCGTGTAGCACATCTCGTACTGAATCGTGATTCCCAGAAAATCAAAGTCCCGGATTGGATCCTGTGACTCCAGGGCAAACAGCGGGATCTTCTTCTCCCGCAGGATGGGATCCAGGTCTGTCCAGGGCGAATAGACCCGCTCGCACCAGATGTCGTCCCGGGTGTTGAGCATGTCATAGAGGATCTGAATGCCCAGATGGGACATCCCGATCTCATAGACATCCGGGAAGCACATGGCGAAGCGCACTTCTACCCTGTTTCTGTCTTTCATGACTGCATTGACTTCCCCGCCGATGTAGCGGGCGGGCTTGTCGATGCTCATCAGTATGTTATCATTGAGTGCTAATGTACGCATAAATATCTCCAACTATAAATTTTATAATATCTGTTATCAGTCATCCCTGCCGGGGATAATTCGTTTTCTCAGGTTTTCTCCGTGCCGTCTTCGGAAAATTCCGCAAGCACGATCGGGTCATTTTTGCGCATGATGAAGAAGTTCATTTGTCATCACCTCCAGCTGCTTGTCTGCGAGATAGTCGTCGATTTTCCATTCAGCCAGCTCATATAAAAATGGCCGGATGCTTTCACATGCAGAACTCATTTCGATCTCATGTTTCTCTTCCTCATCGAGGAATGTGACATAGTATTTGTTGCCCTTGGCAGAAATATATGCTTCCATGGCTCCGTGATTCGTCTTAAAAACCGCAGGCTGTTCGCAGATAAAAAGAAATTCTTCGATGCTGATCTGCAGCGCTGCGGCAAGCTTCTGAATCACGGATACTTTACAGTTTCCTGACGTGGTTTTATTATTTGCCAGATCATTTACTGTGCTGTAAGGAATACCGGATGCTTTTGACAGATGATACATTGAAAGGTTATTTATCTGTAAATAAGTTTTCAGCATTTCTGAATCTCCTTTTCCACATTATACCGGCATGCCGGTATATCGTCAAGTTCCTTTCGGATCATATTCTGTTTTATAAGCTATGTTTGTCGATGCTCATCTGTATCTCTTCACTTAATGCCAGTTTACGCACAGTCAGCTTTCTTCCCCATTGCGCAGATTTTGAAAATACGCTATACTATTTCCCGATGCATTCCGCCCCAGGGCGGAAGCTGGGAGGACCCTATGATATTTTCATGCAGCAATCTGTCCAAATCCTTCTCCGCCGTACCGCTTCTCAACGGCGGAAGCTTTCGGATTGATGATAAAGATAAAACCGCGATCGTCGGCATCAACGGAGCCGGAAAATCCACACTTCTCAAGCTTCTGGTCGGAGAACAGACGCCCGATTCCGGGGAGATCGTTCTGTCTCGCGGGAAGACGCTCGGTTATCTGGCGCAGCATCAGGATCTGGCTTCTGACCGTACGATTTATCAGGAAATCCGGACGGCCAAAGAGCCCCTGTTTGAGATGGAACGGCAGTCCTGGAAACTGGAGAAGTAGATGAAATCATCTTCCGGAGACTACCTGACGGCCATGATGGAGACCTATGACCGCCTGAATCAGGATTTTGAACGGCAGAATGGCTACGCCTGCGAGAGCGAGATCGTCGGTGTTCTCAAGGGACTTGGCTTCGCAGAATCGGAGTTCGACAGTCCCTGCGCGACCCTCTCCGGCGGGCAGAAGACCCGGGTCTCCCTGGGGAAGCTCCTGCTGACCCGCCCGGACTGCATCCTTCTGGATGAGCCGACCAACCACCTGGATATTGCTTCCATTGCCTGGCTGGAAGGCTTCCTCAGCTCATATCCGGGCGCTGTCGTCGTGGTCGCCCATGACCGGTATTTCCTTGATCGTTTCGTGGATCATGTGATTGAGATCGAGAACACTCATCTTTCTGTATTTACCGGCAATTATACGGCCTATGCCACGAAAAAGAAGATGCTGCGGGATGCGGCCATGAAGCAGTACCTGAACCAGCAGCAGGAGATTAAGCATCAGGAGGAAGTTATCGCCCGCCTGAAGTCTTTCAATCGCGAAAAGTCCATCAAACGCGCCGAGAGCCGTGAGAAGATGCTGGGGAAGATGGAACGGGTCGAACGGCCCCAGAAGCTGAATGATTCCATGTCCTTCACCCTGGAACCCCATGTGGTCAGCGGCAACGACGTGCTCACGATTGAAAACTTGTCCAAATCGTTTGGCGAAAATGTTCTCTTTACGCATGCAAACTTCGAGATCCATCGCGGCGAGCGGGTGGCCATCATCGGTAACAACGGAACGGGTAAAACAACTCTCCTTAAGATTATCAACGGGCTGCTGGATGCCGACGAAGGCGCCTGCACGCTTGGGGCGAAGGTCGCCATCGGCTATTATGATCAGGAGCAGCAGCTCCTGACCGAGGAGAACACGCTGTTCGAGGAAATTCAGAATGCCTACCCTTACCTGAATAACACGAAGATCCGCAGTACACTGGCTGCTTTCCTCTTTACCGGGGATGACGTTTTCAAGAAGGTGTCCGCACTCAGCGGCGGGGAGCGCGGGCGCCGCTCGCTGGCGAAGCTGATTCTCTCTCCCTTCAATTTTCTGATCCTCGACGAGCCGACCAACCATCTGGATATGGTCTCCAAGGAGATCCTTGAGCAGGCGCTGAACCGCTACACCGGCACGGTTCTCTATGTCTCCCACGACCGGTATTTTGTCAATCAGACGGCAACTCGCATCCTGGAACTGACGGATCAGATCTTTGTGGAGTATATAGGAAATTATGACTATTATCTGGAGAAGAGGGAGGCCCTGCCCGCCGCGGCGCGGCGGCAGGCTGCCCCCGGAACAACGACGCCCGCGGCGGCTCCGCCCGCGGCGGAAGCCACAACCGCCGGGGCTGCCGACTGGAAGAGCCAGAAGGAAGAACAGGCGCGGCGGCGCAAGCGGGAGAACGACATCTGCAAGGCGGAAGACGCTATTGCAGCCCTGGAGGAGCGGGAAAAAGAGATCGACGCCCTGCTGGAGCAGGAAGACATTTATACAAATGTCGGAAAGCTCATGGAGCTGAATCTTGAGAAAGAAATGATTCAGGAAGAAATGACAGAGTGGATGGAACGCTGGGAGGCGCTGTTGGAGGAGTAGACAACATATCCTCTGCCTTTGACACAGGAAGTGCAGTGGTTTTCGGATATCCTGCATTCGGTCTCAGATGTATGGACGAATCGTATGATGTCTGCAAAGCGATTTTGCCGCAGCCTCAGAGATTTTTCCCGGGAACCTCGTTTTTCTGCCGCGGGGGCATCTGCGGCATGTTAATCGCAAAGAACATGATGACACAGCCGACCAGTTCCCTGAGGGAGAGCGCCTGATGTAACAGAACCCATCCGGCCAGCGCAGAAAACACGGATTCCAGACTCATGAGCAGAGATGCGATGACCGGATTCGTGTTTTTTTGCGCCACGATCTGCAGCGTATATCCGACCGCGCTCGACAGGCCTCCGGCGTAGAGGATCGGCTGCCAGGCGGCGATGATCCCGGACAGAGTTGGTTCCTCGAAGAGAAGCGCCAGGATTCCGCTGAGAATCCCGCAGACCAGAAACTGCAGCCAGGACATGCGTACACCGTCCACATGCGGCGAGATCGTATCTACGACCAGGATATGCAGGGAGAAGCAGAAGGCACAGCCGAGAACCGGCAGATCTCCCCGTCCCAGAGACAGACTCTCTGTCATACAGAGCAGATAGAGGCCGACCGCGGCGAGAGCCACACTCACCCAGACGTTGAGATGGACCTTTTTCCCGATAAAGATTCCCAACAGCGGGACGATGATGATATAGATCGCCGTAACAAAACCGGCCTTCCCGACGGTCGTATACTGGATTCCGACCTGCTGGAAGCCGCTGGAGGCCGTCAGAAGAAGTCCGCAGAGGAATCCTCCGAGAATCAGTTGTTTCCCTCCGTGCACCTTTTCCGGACAGGGATTCACTTCTCCTCTCCGGACGGCGGCTCGATCCAGCAGACGGATCACCGGCAGAAGAACCAGCGCCGCGAGAAAATTGCGGGAGGCATTAAAGGTGAAGGGCTCCACATAATCCATGCCGACACTCTGGGCGACGAAAGCCACGCCCCAGATCAGCGCGGTCAGGAGCAGCATCAGGTTGCTTTGCATGGCTCTCTTATTCATTAGCAGGCTCCTCTTTGGCAATCATGCGGCCCTATGTATTTTCCAGTTCATACAGACGCACGATGATATAAATCTGCTCGTAGAACGGTTCCGCCTGCACCAGCTCACGGACACGCCCCAGGCGGTAACGGATGGTATTCACGTGCTGATACATCTCCTCAGCGGTCGCTGAGAGCTTCCCCTGATTCTTTACATAGCAACGCAGTGTCCAGAGCAGCTCGGAGTGATACCGGCTGTCATATTCCTGCAGCGTCCGGATCGCCTGGCGGTACTGCGCCGCAGCCGTGCGGTTTTTCAGCAGAGGAAGCAGATACTGGTACATGCCGATATCAGCATAGTGGATAAAGTCTTTTTGCTGCAGAGCGGCCACAGTTCCCGCTTCCAGGGCCTGCTCCAGGGCAATGTCGAAATCGTACAATTCTGTATGAGGCTCACTGAGTCCGCAAAAATATTTCTCCATGCTCTCTGAAATCTGTTCCAGCTGCCGAACCAGCAGACGGCGAAAATCGACATGGGAATCAGCGGGGAAACTATACACAAGAAGAATCTGATTCTGATACTTGATCCACCGGCTCTGCGAATCCGGAACGGCTTCTCGTGTACGACTGATGATCCGGCTGAACACTCTTTCGACGTCCGCAGAACTGTTCCTGGATGACAGGCAGGCGATAAAATAGCTCCTGAAAGGGAGATTCAGGAATTTCCGGGCGCATTTTGAAACCTCCCCGGCAGAAGGACCGGCGAGAAGGTCTGTCAGGAGCTGTTCGTCATAGAGAATAGATTTTCTCTCCTCCAGCACCTCTCCCACAGTCAGGATGATCGTTTCTGTAAATACATCCTCGCCAAAAAGAAAAAGCGGCAGATTTTTTTCATCAGCAAATCTTACCGCTTCCTCCGGCAGTTCCCGGTAGAAAGAAGT
>JAJQDL010000124.1:0-3668 GCA_021202235.1 Lachnospiraceae bacterium | reverse complement strand
CAAGTTTTTACAGCAATACCGGACACGCCGCGCTCCTCGAGGGCTTTGAAGGAATGCAGAATCAGCCTTGTATCATCACGAGCGAAAAAAAGTGAAGTCAGGATAAAAGTTCCCCTTTGGATGATCTGGAACCCGTCAATCACATTTTCATATTCCAGTACGGTTGCGCTGACAACTTCGCGCGTGAGCCCCCGCTCTCCCGCAATCAACTGAAAGCTCTGAAAAATCGGTAATTCTCTCAGTTCTTCAACCAGCAGCATTCCCCTCCTCCTTCTCTTTCCTTTATCTGCAAAAGCCAGTGTCTGAGAACCTGTTTTCGGGAAACCGGCTCTGATTTTTTCTGTATCATATCTGCGTATCAAAAACAAAGGAGGGCGCTGACTCCAAGGAAGCTGCCACTCTCCTCTTTCCACATCGCCAGGCACTTATGTCCCTACCATGTATACCTATGATAATCGATTTTCAGCATTCTTTCAAGGACTATGATAAAATTTTAAACTTCTATGGGATGATGAGATGATCAAATCTGAAATTGATAATGTAATGAAAAATGTCTAAATCAGGCGAAAACCATTGAAGGGGCTTAAAGCGGGATCCGATTATTTATTAAATTAGCACTGGCTCCAGCTGACTGCCGGCTTTTTGGCCGACAGTCAGCAATTTTATAGTAAACGACTTTATGTCGTTTACTTTCGCGCCGATCGCGGGCTGCGCAAGCAGCCATTCCTTGCGCGATCGTGTGCATCATTTTTATAGTGAACGACAAATATTTTTGTCGTTCATTATAAAACATAAATTACTCCTCGTAAAAGACTCTAAAGTCCTTATCTACTTTACCCTCGCCCAGATGCCTTGCGTTATAATCCTTTACCAATTCTGCAAATTTAGGTGCTAGTATGAAGAGAGAAAATACATTTATAAAGATAGGCAGGGCTGTAGTTGCGTCAGATATTATCCAAACGGTACTGTCAGAAAATTCATTGTAAACTGAAACAGCTACCAAAGCCAGAGCCGGAATAGGATATGTCCATTTATAAAATGCCAGAGCTATATTCTTGATCTTCGTATCTCCAACTATGTAACGTACAATTACCTCTATTTCAGCATAAAGTCCGCTGGCGGTGGTTATTCCAAAGAGGAACACGCCAAGGGCAAGAATGATTCTGCCTACGCTGCCCATTCCCGATTCGAAAGCCGCAAGCGTCAGACTTGCGCCCTCAAGGCCGCTGCTCCACTCTCCGGTTACCATACAAATCAGACAGGTAAGAGTACAGACAATAAACGTATCAATAAATACTTCAAAAATTCCCAGCATTCCCTGTTTTACAGGATGATCTACCTTAGCGGAAGCGTGAATCATAGGCGCGCTCCCCCAACCGGCCTCGTTGCTAAATACCGAGCGCGCCATACCAGTTTTTATGGCCAGGCTTGCAGCCGCTCCAGCGAAACCGCCCACAGCAGCTGTTCCGTTAAATGCGCTTGTAAAAATCAGAGCAATACACTCAGGTACTGCGGTAATATTTTGGCAGATTATGATAACTCCGCCAATAAGATAAAATATACACATAAAGGGTACAAGGATTGAAGCCCACTTGCCTATCCCTTTCAGCCCTCCGGCAATCATAACATAAAGCAACACGGTAAAGATCACCGCTATTAACATCATATCAATTCCAAAGGTGCTGGTCATAGCCTCAGATACAGTATAGGTTTGAATGTTAATGATATATCCCGAGAGAATAAACCCTATGGCAAAGAGTGCACTCAAAATCTTATATAATGACTTGTGACCATATTCCTCACCTATACCTTTTTTTTATGTAATAGTTAGGTCCGCCGTAGGCTTCGCCGTTAGCGTTCTTGGAACGATAATGTACTGCCAAGGTAATTTCCGCACTTTTTACTACCATTCCCAAAAGTCCGGATACCCACATCCAAAATATGGCCCCCGGGCCGCCCAGTGCAAGAGCAGTAGCCACGCCGCCAATATTTCCTACTCCAATAGTGGTGCCAAGAGCGGTGCTCAAGGCCTGAAAGGATGAAAGCACGCCTGCGCTTTTGTCCTCTCTGTCCTTTCCGAAAAAGCTGTTCCAGGCTCTTTTCATAGCCATGCTGAAGCCTTTAAACTGGAAGAAACCACTTCTTACTGTAATGTATGCACCTGCTGCAAGAATAAATACTACAAGCGGCGTACCCCACATAAAATCATATACAATAACGTTAATCAGTTCTTCGATGCCCATAAATGTTCTCCTTGCATTACATAATGCCTGAGCCGTGGGAAGCCAGATGCCCCGTCTCCATAGGCGACGGGTTTCGTTCCAGAATTTCAGCGGGGTGTCTTAATGCCCCGCTGAATCCAGGAGAGCTGAAGCTCCTGGCATCTGTTGCAAGTCTTCGCTTCGTCCGCCGCAAGCGATCTTGTGTTGAGCTTACCTCGACTTTAAACGTATCGGTTTCACTTAGTACAGCGGTTTTTAAATAACTGACTGTATGCTAAAACCTCAGGGACAGGCAGCTCAGTCCACCGTCCAGTTTTCTGTATTCTGAAGTGTCCACTACGAGAGTCTTATATCCTAAATCCTGTACTGATTTAAGAACTGTAGGATAGCCTTCCGGTACTATAACCGTATCGTTTACCCAAATGCAGTTTGCCGCATAGGCTTCCTCTTCAGGAATTACTACCTTGTTGTATTTCATAAAATCAGGCTTTTCAATGAATTCTCCTGAAACAAGCATATTGTTGTCTTCCAGGTAATTTATTCCGGTCTTCAGATGAAGAACTTCATACAGAGGAACCTCAGAGCAGGTCAGACCGTATTTTGCCAGGATTTCGGTCAGCTGGCGGATACCTTCCTCGTTAGTTCTTGCGGAACGTCCTACATAGAAGTGATCTCCTACCATCATAACGTCACCGCCATCTAAAGTTCCCGGTTCTTTAATATATTCAATCTGGTCATCAGAGAAGAACTTTTTGACAGCGCCGATAATTTCATTCTTTTCTCCGTTTCTGGAAGCTGCTCCCGGATTAGTGATTATAGCGCATTTGCGGGTGATTAAAGCCGGGTCCTCTACGAAGCAGGAATCAGGATATCATGAGTCTGCCGCAAGGACTGTAACGTCCACATCGCACTGCTTCAAAGCTTCAATGTAGGCATCATGCTGTTTCAGTGCCAGTTCATAATCCGGCTTGCCGAGCTCAGGGGCTGAAGTAATTCCATCTACCATAGCTCTGCACGGTCTTCTCACAATAACGTGATTAAATTTTTTCATTGTAGTGTCCTCCTCGTATAATAAATTTATAGGTTAATAGTTGCGCAGTACCTTGACAACTGAATAGGTACCAAATTGTTTGATAGGAAGGAGGAGGGGTTGCCCCTGCCAAAGTTACTTTGCCTGGTTCATTGAAAGTCTGTTCCCCTGACATGGAAGTTAACTTCAAACCAGCTGACTGTTTGTTGGAATCCGTGGCTTGTCCTTTTGCAGTGGAGTTCGCATCAGGCCGCCTCCAACTGAATTCTAATTGCGAGGGTGTTGATTCAATTTTATTGTATGTAATATGTTTTTTACTCTTGGCGGATTCTTTGCAACATTTATTTTGCTGTCAGTTCATAATGTTCTCTCAATTAGGAGATAAAGGCTTCGGACTCTTTTTTTTCGTGGATAAT
>JAJQDL010000207.1 GCA_021202235.1 Lachnospiraceae bacterium | reverse complement strand
GATCGTGGTCTATATCGGCTGCGGCGAGCGCGGCAACGAGATGACCGACGTTCTGAATGAGTTCCCTGAGCTGAAGGATCCCCGTACCGGTGAGACGCTGATGAAGCGGACAGTACTGATCGCCAATACCTCGGATATGCCTGTGGCAGCCCGTGAGGCATCCATTTACACAGGTATTACGATTGCTGAATATTTCCGTGATATGGGTTACTCAGTCGCTCTGATGGCTGATTCCACCTCCCGCTGGGCTGAGGCTCTGCGTGAGATGTCCGGCCGTCTGGAAGAGATGCCCGGTGAGGAAGGCTATCCCGCCTACCTGGCTTCCCGTCTGGCGCAGTTCTATGAGAGAGCCGGTAAGGTGATCTCTTTGGGTAAGGACGGCAGAGAGGGTGCTCTGTCTGCGATCGGTGCTGTGTCGCCGCCCGGCGGTGATACTTCTGAGCCTGTGTCACAGGCAACACTGCGGATCGTCAAGGTCTTCTGGTGCCTGGATTCCAACCTGGCTTATGCCCGTCACTTCCCGGCCATCAACTGGCTGAACAGCTATTCCCTGTATTCGGCACGGCTGGATCAGTGGTTTGCTGATCAGGTGAACCCTGAATATCCGGTACTGCGCGGCCAGTTCCTGAAGCTGCTGCAGGAAGAAGCGGAGCTGAACGAAATCGTGCAGCTGGTCGGCGAGGACGGCCTGTCCGCCGAGGACCGCCTGAAGCTGGAGGTCTGCAAGATGATCCGCGAGGACTATCTGCACCAGAATGCTTTTGATGAGGTTGATACCTATACGTCTCTGCCGAAGCAGTACGACATGATGAAACTGATCAGTCTCTTCTATGAAGAGGGTCTGGCTGCACTGAAGCAGCATGCGGAATTCGCGAAGATCTCGGCGTTGCCGGTGCGTGAAGCCATCGGCCGCTTCAAATATATCAGAGAAGACGCGGTGGGGCTGGAGTTCCAGCGCGTGAAGGCGGAGATCGAGGAGGGCATGAGCGCATTGGTGAATAAGGAGGCGGAAGCGGTATGATAAGAGAATATAAGACAATATCCGAGGTATCCGGCCCTCTGATGCTGGTGAAAGGAGTCCAGGGCGTTGGCTACGACGAGCTGGGTGAGATCGAGCTTCCCAATGGCGATATCCGCCACTGCAAGGTACTGGAGATCAGCGGTGAAAATGCCACGGTACAGCTTTTTGAGAGCTCTTCGGGATTGAACCTGCCGGAGAGCAAGGTGCGGTTCCTGGGACACGGCATTACGCTGGATGTGTCCGCGGACATGCTGGGCCGTGTCTTTGACGGGATGGGACGTCCGATCGACGGCGGCCCCGCGATCATCCCTGAGGAATCCCGGGATATCAATGGCCAGGCCATGAACCCAGCCGCCCGTGACTATCCTTCCGAGTTCATTCAGACCGGTGTGTCCGCCATCGACGGACTGAATACGCTGGTTCGTGGACAGAAGCTGCCGATCTTCTCCGGCTCCGGTCTGCCTCATGCCGACCTGGCGGCGCAGATCGCCCGGCAGGCGAAGGTGCTGAACTCCGAGGGCAATTTCGCCGTGGTCTTCGCGGCCATCGGCATCACCTACGAGGAATCCGAGTTCTTCATCTCGGATTTCCGCAAGACCGGTGCCATTGACCGGACGGTCATGTTTGTGAACCTGGCCAATGACCCGGCTGTTGAGCGTACCGCGACTCCTCGTATGGCTCTGACGGCTGCCGAATATCTGGCCTTCGAGAAGCATATGCACGTGCTGGTCATCATGACTGATATCACAAACTACGCCGAGGCGCTGCGTGAGATCTCTGCGGCCCGGAAGGAAGTCCCCGGACGCCGTGGTTATCCCGGTTACCTGTATACCGACCTTGCGACCATGTACGAGCGCGCCGGCAAGAAGAAGGGCATCGACGGGTCCATCACCATGATCCCGATTCTGACCATGCCTGAGGATGACAAGACGCATCCCATCCCTGACCTGCCCGGAGACATCAGCGAGGGCCAGATCATCCTGACCCGTGAACTGTACCGCAAGGGCATCACACCGCCCATCGATGTGCTGCCGTCGCTGTCCCGTCTGAAGGATAAGGGCATCGGCAAGGGCAAGACGAGAGAGGATCACTCCGATGTGCTGAACCAGCTCTTCGCCGCCTATGCCCGCGGCAAGGAGTGCAAGGAGCTGATGGCTATCCTTGGTGAGGCCGCTCTGTCCGATGTGGATAAGAAATATGCTCATTTCGCTGACGACTTCGAGGAGAAATTCGTCTCCCAGGGCTACGAGACCAACCGCTCCATTGAGGAGACGCTGGACATCGGCTGGGAGCTCCTGCGCGAGATGCCCAGAGGCGAGCTGAAGCGTATCCGTGACGCGTACCTGGAGAAATATTATGATAAACAGGGTGAGTCGCAGGAATAAGTTCAGAGAGGTGAGAATATGGCCAGATTAAATGTAAATCCTACGAGAATGGTGCTCGCCAGTCTGAAGAAACAGTTAAACGTCGCCGTGCGCGGCCACCGGCTCATGAAGGATAAGCGTGATGAACTGATGAAGCGTTTCCTGGAGCTGGCCCGCGAGAATATGAAGCTTCGCAAAGAGGTGGAGGCGCAGCTGACAGAGGTGTATGCAAGCTTCTCTGTGGCCAGCGCCGTCATGACCCCCAGCATGATGGAGGAAGCGCTGATGTATCCCAAGCAGGGCGTGCACCTGCAGGTGGGAAATAAGAACATCATGAGCGTGAATGTGCCGGAGTTCGACTTCGAGACGACCTCCACGGAGGCGGGGAACATTTACCCCTATGGTTTTGCCAATACGTCCGGTGAGCTGGATACGGCCATCGAGAAGCTGTCCGAGATCTTCCCCACGATGCTGAAGCTGGCGGCGATGGAGAAGGAAGCGGCGATGCTTGCCGATGAGATCGAGAAGACACGCCGCCGTGTCAACGCTTTGGAGTACGTTAAGATCCCTCAGTACGAGGAGACCATCCGCTATATCCGCATGAAGCTGGAGGAGGATCAGCGTTCGACGCAGACCCGGCTCCAGAAGGTCAAGGATATGCTGGTGAAGGACGCTCAGGAGGAGAAACGGGAACGGGACGCGGAGAACTATGCCCGGTTCCGCGAGAAAGAAGCTGCCTGCGGGCAGTAAAGGAAAAGAGATCCTTCCCCGCAGGGAAGGTGAATAGCAGGCCCCTGTTCGGCTTATACCGGGCAGGGGAGCCTGGTTTTATACAGCTGTTTTGTACGAAAAGAATCTTTTGGTGATAAATATTATCAAGCAAAATCCCTGAATCTTCAAAATAGAAATTGACAAATGATACAACGTGTGTTAAGTTAGTTTTATCATTTGTTAAAAAATAAACGAAAGGATGGTACAAACAATGAAGGGTTATGCCATGCTGAAAATCGGTGAAGTCGGCTGGGTGGAGAAGGATATCCCCCAGTGCGGCCCCATGGATGCGATCTGCAAGCCTTTGGCGATCGCGATCTGCACTTCCGACGTACATACGGTCTGGGAGGGCGCGGTCGGCGAGCGGCACAACATGATCCTTGGTCATGAGTGCTGTGCGGAGGTCGTGGAGGTCGGCTCTCTGGTGAAGGACTTCAAGCCCGGTGACCGTGTTCTGGTTCCCGCGATCACGCCCGACTGGAATTCTCTGGAGGCGCAGGCCGGTTATGCCAGGCACTCCGGCGGAATGCGGGCCGGATGGCTGTTCTCCAACTTCTAGGACGTCGTCTTCTCGGAATTCTTCCACGTAAACGACGCCGACGGCAACCTGGCACTTCTGCCTCCCAGCATCAATGTCGTGGACGCCTGCATGCTCTCCGACATGGTCCCTACCGGTTTCCACGGTGCGGAGCTGGCCGACATCCAGTTCGGGGATGAAGTGCTGGTGATCGGAATCGGACCGGTAGGTCTGATGAGCGTGGCCGGCGCCAACATGCGGGGCGCTTCCCGGATCATCGCGGTCGGCACGAGACCCAACTGCGTCGCGGCGGCCAAAGGATACGGCGCGACCGAGTTTGTCAGCTACAAGGATGGTTCCATCGAGGATCAGGTCCTTGAGATGACGAACGGCAAGGGCGTGGATAAGGTCATTATCGCCGGCGGTACGGTAGAGACCTTTGAGTCGGCCGTGAAGAGCCTGAAGCCCGGCGGAAAGATCGGCAGCGTCAACTATCTGGGAAGCGGCACCTATGTGAACATCCCCCGTGTGGAGTGGGGCGTTGGAATGGGCCACAAGATGATCAACGGTGGTCTGATGCCCGGTGGCCGTCTGCGCATGGAGAAGCTGGGCGCTCTGGTGGCCTCCGGCAGACTGGATGTCAGCCCTCTGTCCACCCATGTGTTCGAAGGGTGGGATTATGTCCCCCAGGCTCTGCAGCTCATGAAGGACAAGCCCGCTGATCTGATCAAGCCGGTCGTGAAGTTTGCCGACTAACAGGTAAAATCAGGAAGAAAGAAGTACGTGCCTGGGCCGGAGGATTCCTCTGGCCCGTCTTTTCTCTATGAGCTGAGTTGCTTTGACATATAGTAAACGACTTTAGGTCGTTTACTTTGCGGAGCATTCTTTTTACGGGAGGAAGAATATGAAGATCCTGGTTGTGTCGGGATTCCTGGGGGCGGGAAAGACCACATTTATCAAAGAGCTGATCCGGCGGACCGGACAGAGTCCGGTTGTGATGGAAAATGAACTGGGGGAGACAGATCTGGACAGCCGGGAGATCTCGGCAGACGGGCAGACGGATGTGCTGGAGTTCATGGAGGGCTGCGTCTGTTGCAGCATGAAGGAGAGCTTTGCCTCCTCCGTGATCACGATTTCTGCGACGCTTGCTCCGGAATACCTGGTGGTGGAGCCCTCCGGCGTTGGCCGCCTGGGCAATATCCTCGGCAATCTGCGGAAGGTCTGCTACGAGCAGATCCGCCTGCTGCCCCCGGTGGTGATCGTAACGCCCCGGAGTCTTCAGACAAATCTTAGCCTGTACGGAGACATATGTTCGGATCAGATTCGCAACGCCGGAGTGGTTGTCCTGTCCAAGATTGAAAACGAGGATGCGCAGGTAATCGCAGAGACCGTGGAGCAGCTTCGTGCCATGAATTCGTCGGCGCAGATTCTCGATACCCCTTATGGTGAGATGCCGACGGAATGGTGGGATTCTCTCCTGCAGGACGGACGGGAGGTGCAGCCGCGTATTTCCCGGGAAGCCGGAGATGAGATTGACCAGTTCTCCCTGCGTGATATATCGCTGCGAAGCGAGTCAGATTTGATCATATTCCTCCAGGAACTGCTGGCCGGTCATTTCGGCGGCGTCAGCCGGGCCAAGGGCGTGCTGCAGGCCGGACGCCAGTGGCTGCGTTTCGATGTGGCTGATTCTCTGTATGCGATCCGCGGAGAGGAAAATGCGGAGCGCGCTCAGTGTGTGTTCATTGGCCGGGAACTCCGGCGTGACCGGATCGAGGAGAGATTCGAGAGAAAGGAGTCTGTACTCCGGGTGATGACATATGGAATGAAGGAGATGGGAGACGAGTGGGAGGTATAACACGTGTCTCCTTCTGATCGGGTACAGGCGGAGCTGGGCAAAGCACAGAACGCCTGACGCGTCAGTCTGGATTCAAGGCTGGTTAGGACCCTTTCATTATATCTGAATGTTAGCACAAACATTTTTCAAATATATAAACAAGGCACTGCTTTGATTACGCCATCAAACTAAAATGCAGATATTTAAAAGAAAAATCGTTGGGTCGAGGAAAAAAGCAGATTTCCTATTGACATATCTTAATTGAATGTGTATAGTGTGGCTGTGCGGCACAAGAGGGGCCGCAGTGAGAGGGGCCGACTCGGGGTCGGCACAGAGAGGAAGAATATCGCGGGTATGGGCTGTCCTTCAGATGAGGTCTGACGCTGTTCGGGCGCACCTTTGGGGAGCGAAGAGCGCCTGGGCGGTGTTCTTCTTTTTATTATGAAAGTTCCGGACGGCGGCAATGTGGACTGCGTGTTTACACGCAAGGACACATTGACATCGTCCGGGCTACCCCGTATGAGTATGTAGGCCAATAGGCCGGAATACGAATACGGGTAGCAGCTGCGGGAGTGCGAAGCACGGAGCAGCTGACTTTCATACATGATGATGCTCACCGCTTTTAAAGCAGCCGGATCCCCGCGTCCCAGGCCGCAGAGACGATCTCATCGGGCCAGACAGATACCTGCACCTCGCCGATGTGCGCCTTGCGCAGGAAGAACATACAGGTGCGGGACTGGCCGATGCCGCCGCCGATGGTGTAGGGGAGCATGCGGTCGAGGATGGCGCGCTGGAAGGGGAGATTGGCCCGCTCTTCACAGCCGGCTTTCTTCAGCTGCTCCATGAGGACATCTTCATCCACCCGCACCCCCATGGAGGAGAGCTCCATGGAGATATCCAGAACGGGATAGTAGACGCAGATGTCGCCGTTGAGCGACCAGTCGTCATAGTCCGGGGCGCGGCCTGCGTGCGGACGGCCGGTGGAGAGCTTATCCCCGATCTGCATGATGAACACGGCTCCCTTCTCCCGGCAGATGCGGTACTCCTTCTCCTTGCTGGAAAGACCCGGATACATGTCCTCCAACTCCTGAGAAGTGATGAAAAAGATATCCCGGGGAAGGATCTCTTCGATATAATCGTACTGGATAGCCATATATTTCTCAGTCTTTTTCAGCGCCTTGTAGACCTTTTTCACGGTCTCCCGCAGCGTCTCTTCAGTGCGGTCAAATTTGGTAATGATCTTTTCCCAGTCCCACTGATCCACATAGATCGAATGGATGTTGTCGGTCGTCTCATCCTTGCGGATGGCGTTCATATCGGTGATCAGTCCCTCACCCATGGAGAATCCGTAGCTCTGGAGCGCCTGGCGTTTCCATTTGGCCAGGGAATGAACAACTTCCACGGTCGTGTCGCTTTGTTCCTGAATCTGAAAGGTCACGGGGTGCTCCACTCCGTTGAGGTTGTCATTGAGACCTGACTCGGGAGGGACGAACAGAGGGGCAGATACGCGCAGCAGATTCAGCTGTTCCGACAGTGTCTGCTGGAAAAAATCTTTTACAGTCTTGATGGCGATCTGCGTCTCATGAAGATTTAATTCAGAACGATAGTCATCAGGAAGGATCAAATGTTTCATGCTTCTTCTCCTTACTATGGGCGGACGGATAAAACAGGGGGCAAAAACGGCGCTTCATATGTCGGAAGGCGCAGTTTCTGACCGGGTCCACTTTTTAGTATATCAGACAAAAAAGAAAATGGAAAGAAGAAGTGAGAAATAAGAGAAAAAATCGTCGCCCTTTTGTTTTGAAGAAGGAAACAGGCCCGTCGGAAGACGGACCTGCAGAAGGTGCGAGACTCCTCTCTCAGCTTTCGATCTTCTTTTCCAGTGCGCCCACGGCACGGTACAGGGCCATGGCGATGACGCACAGAATGAAGAGAGACAGGAGAACGTAATCCAGCTTGAAGACCTGGCTGCCGTAGATGATCAGGTATCCCAGGCCATTGCGGCAGACCAGCATCTCACCGATGATGACGCCGATGAGACAAAGGCCGATGTTGACCTTCATATTTCCGATGAGGGCCGGGAGGGAGCCGGGGAGCAGGACCTTGAAGAGGATGTCCCGGGTTCCTCCGCCCAGCGATCGGATCAGGCGGATCTTGTCTGCGTCGGCTTCCCGAAACTGTGTCAGGAGGGAGACAGCAGAGCCGAATACGGCGATCGAGACCGCAGATACGATGACTGTGCGGGTATTATTTCCCAGCCACACGATGAGCAGCGGCGCCAGAGCTGACTTGGGCAGGCTGTTGAGCGTGACCAGACATGGCTCCAGGACCTCTGCGGCCAGCCGATAGCGCCACAGCAGCATGGCGGCAGCCAGCCCCAGTACAGTGACCAGCGTGAAGCTGATCAGCGTCTCTGAAAGTGTGTAGCCGATGTGGCGGAAAATGCTGCCGTCGCGGGACAGGGTGAGAAAGGTAGAGAGAATGCGCGAGGGACTGCTGAAAATGAAATCGTTGAGCAGTCCCAGGGCAACGCTCCCCTCCCAGACCAGGAGAAAGATGAGCAGAAGCAGAAAACGGCCCAGGCGAATGCGCCGACGGTGCCGCTCCTGCTCCCGGATCCAGTTTCTTTGTGCTGCGGATACTTCATTTGTCACAGCTGCCTCACCTCCTTCCACAGCTTCTGGAAATACGAAGGGAAGGCGGATGAATTACGCCGCTCCAGCGAGGTGAGGCGTTTGCCTTCCCGCTCCTCCTCGAAATCCAGCGGCAGAATGCAGCAGATTCTGGCAGGACGCCGTGTCAGGACGATCACCCGATCCGCGAGGCTGATGGCTTCAGACAGATCGTGCGTGACCAGGATGGCTGTTTTTCCCGACTGAACGATCAGGGAGCCGATGTCGTCGGCCACCTCCAGCCGGGTCTGATAATCCAGCGCCGAGAAGGGCTCATCCAGCAGGAGCAGCTCCGGATGGATGGCCATGGTGCGGATCAGAGCCGCCCGCTGCCGCATGCCTCCGGACAGGGAGGAGGGCTTTGCATCGGCAAAATCGGCCAGACCGTAGTCCGTCAGCATCTGCCGGACGAACCCCAGGTTCTCTTTCGTGCATTGGTGCTGCATCTCCAGGCCCAGAATGGCATTTTCGTAAACGGTGCGCCATTCCAGCAGATGGTCTCTTTGCAGCATATATCCGATGTGCGTATTATCGCTGATGATCTCTCCCCGTTCCGGCGGAATCAGCCCGCAGATCAGGGAGAGAAGCGTAGACTTGCCGCAGCCGGACGGACCGACGATCGCGGTGAATGTCCCGGGAAAAACGGTGAAACTGATATCGCGAAGTGCCTCTGTCTCTCCTTCCGCAGAGTGGTAGGAGAAACAGAGATTTCTGCATTCCAGGATAGGTGTCATACGTTTTCCTCCTTCTCACGGGGATGATTTATTGTATGAAGATTGTGAGTCAGAGGTGAGGTGATATTTACGATGAAAGCTCTGTACGAAGGGCATGATGATTCCGTACGTTCTTCGGGCAGGGGCGTTTACTCCAGCGAAATACCGGAGAAAAACAGCTCCGCTGCCTCTTCCAGAGTCAGAGAAACAGACTCTTCGTTGTCTGAGGAAATATGAACCGTGCAGGTGACGATGGTATTATCATCCAGATGCTCCCAGAGAATGTATTCAAGGATATACAGAGACGTGTCGTCCTCGGTGTAGGTGACGTACAGGGACGCCCCCAGGACCGTGTGTTCCTCGATGGTCACTGTCTCCGTGTCTGAAGGACCGTCATATTGATAAGCTTCCTCGGTATCAAAATAATCGGTCTCCGTGTCGAAGGGATCGGTCATATTCATATCCAGATACCCCTCGTCCGCGTTGTACAGGTAATAGGAGGCGTCGATGTCCGGATCTTCTGTGTCGCTGTAGAGATAGAGTCCGTTCCTGTAGGAGTTCTCCTCGTCGGCGGTATAGCCGTCCGGAAGGGAGACCCAGGCGGAGACAGCGTCGCCGTTGTCCCAGACCTGATAGCGTCCGGTTCCATCGGAAATGAGCGCCTCCATGGTTTCTTCTTCATATTCTTCCGCTGAATCATCAATGTCCTCGGCGGCGATCTCTTCCGTTGCCTCGGATGCCTCCTCGGGCAGAGACGGTGTCTCAGTTCCGTCCCCGGTGAGAGTGAGCGTGACGATGAATTCCTCCAGACTTCCCTCGACGCCATTGTATCCCAGCGTGTCATAGAAGGCGCCGTCCGGATCGGTGAACGTGACGGTGACGGATTCCAGAGCGCTGTCTGCTTCATCGAGCGTGCATTGGATCTCTGCGGTTAAACTGGAGAAGGTATCGGTATCGCAGATGGCGGCATTTTTCAGGAGAGCGCGCACCAGAGCCAGAGACGTATCCAGGACGGTTCCGTCTGTCTCAAAGGTTTCGGTGACGTTGTCTCCGTCGGAGTCCGTGGCGGTCAGTTCTTCTTCCGTCAGAGCAGCCAGAGAGGACAGATTCCCCAGAGAACCGGCTTCTCCGGTTTCAAGGTCCAGGTAGCTCCAGTAATCAGAAACATTGGTATAGCAGCGTGCGCCGGTTTCTTCCTGCACCAGCCAGGTCTCCATCTCGAGGACATCCGCGTTGCCGAATTGTGTCGCGGTCGCAGTTCCCTCCATATAATCTGTGGTACTGCCGGGGCTGCCGCTCCAGGAACCGGAGAACTCCATGGAGATCTCCGTCGTATCATCCCCATCCTCCTGGGAGAGACGATATGTCAGCTCGAAGGTCCCCGAGGCGCCGTCCTCCGTCAGAACTGTCAGGGCGTTCGCCAGAATCGAGGAGTCGGAAATGTGTGAGGCGGCGGTTTCATCGGCGGCGGAGGTTTCACTGTCAGAGGAAGCGCAGCCTGCCTGTGAAAAAAGCAGGAGAGCGGCGAGGGCAAGCGCCGTGAGACGGTGAATTGTCTTTTGAGTCATGGGGTGAAAACTCCTTTCGGTTTTTGGATTTCAGAATCAGTGGGGATATCCTCGCATCATCATAAAGGAAAGTCGTGACGATCCTGTGACCTTTTGAAAAGGAAAATATCTGTAAAATTTGGAAAAGATAAGAAATAATCCGGAAAAAGTTGGCTGGAAATCGTTGACAAATCGAAAAATGCGGATATAATATAGAAAATTCACAAACCGGCGGCTGCTGCAGGATAAATGAAAGAAAATACAAAAACCTGCATGCAGGAGCTGCGGCATGTCGTATGCAAGTCGGCAAAGGAGGTATTTTTATGGAAAAGTATATTATTCGTCTGAAGACGATGGAAGATGTGAAATCATTTAATGAGCTGGCGTCCCGCTCGGAGACGCAGATCGATGTCAAGTGCCGCCGCGCCTTCGTCGATGCCAAATCTCTGCTGGGTGTGCTGAGTCTGGGGCTCAGCCAGACACTGGAAGTGCTCTGCTCCGCCCATGACGAAGAATTCGCGCATGGAATCCGCAAATATTGCGTGTGCGGAGGCTGAGATGGCAGCGGGAGCGTGTGAGCATTGCCTGAATTATGAGTATGACGAGGAGTACGAGTGCATGGTCTGTGCGGTGGACCTGGATGAGGATGAGATGGCTCATTTCATTACCAACACCTTCCACGACTGTCCGTATTTCCTCATCGACGATGAATATCAGATTGTGAGAAAACAGAATTAGGAACCTGTACATGTGGAAAAAAGGGGAGGAGGAAACCTGATGGATGAACCTTACTATTATGAAGAGATGGATTCCCCGGTGGGGGTGCTGGGGATTTCCTGCGATGAGAAGGTGCGTCGTATCGAGTTTGATCCTCCCCGAAGAGGTTCGGGCGCGCCGGATCGGAGCCGGGGCGGCAACGCTCTGACGGCGGAGGTCATCTCCCAGCTGCAGGAGTATTTTCAGGGAAAGAGAACGGTCTTCGACCTTCCTCTCGACCCGGAAGGGACGGACTTCCAGAAGCGGGTCTGGGACTGTCTCAGGGAAATCCCTTATGGAGAAACTCGAAGCTATCAGGAGGTCGCGGAGGCGGCGGGAAACCGCCGGGCCTGCCGCGCTGTGGGCATGGCGAACCACCGGAATCCCATTTCCATCGTGATTCCCTGCCATCGGGTCATCGGCAAGGACGGAAGAATGACCGGGTACGGCGGCGGAGTAGATAAGAAAATCTGGCTGCTGGAGCATGAAAGAGCGTGCTCGGAATGAGTAGGTGATGCCTGCTTTAGATGAGGAGCGGTTCTGCGGGTGACAATGTCCTGCGGAGTCGTTTCTTTTTATTGAAAAAAAGAGAGCAATAAGAAGGCCGGCAGACAGATTGACAGGCGAAACACAATTTGATAAAAAAAACCTAACAGCGGTTTTTCATGCTTAACTGCTTTGTGAAGATCCTTTGCAATCGTGCAAGGCGATTTTTTGGCACAAAAGGTTCGAGAAAACAAAGCAAATATGAATGAGAGGAGTGTTTTCATGAAACCGAAGAGATTGCTTGCATGGTTCCTTTCTCTGCTGTTGGTACTGGGCAGTATACAGGTTACTGCTTTTGCAGACACCGGTACGTCTTATTCAGACGGAAGTTATACTGACAGCGCAACAGTAGTGTAGAGTGAGGCGGGAACTACTGAAGTCAATTCCATTATCGCAGCTATGGGTGCGAACCTGGAAGACGCCGACGCAGAC
>JAJQDL010000134.1 GCA_021202235.1 Lachnospiraceae bacterium | reverse complement strand
TATGCCTCTGTGCCCGGGGCTCAGCCATCATCTTATCCAGATGGCCGGAGAACTCCTCCAGGTCGGCATTCTCCCCCCCCCCGAAGAGCCAGTTCTGCGATATCCGCCACATGATCTCCGATCCGCTCAATATCTGTGACGACCTTCAAAGAGGCCGATACGACGCGAAGATCCCGGGCAATGGGCTGCTGTTTCGTGATCAGATGCAGGCACTGCGCCTCCACCGCCCGCTCCATGTCGTTGACATCGCGGTCATTTTTCACGAGCGCCTCCACCGTACCGAAGTCTGAGGCCCGGAGAGCGGCAAACAGCCGATCATAATTGCTCTCCACCTGGTACCCCATATTCGCTACGCTCTTCCGCAGCTCCTGCAGCTCCTGTTCAAATATTAATCTGGTTGCCATACCACACTCTCCTTCTCTGTCAGCCGAACCGCCCGGTCACGTAATCCTCGGTCCGCTTATCGCTGGGATGCTTGAAAATATTTCGGGTGACGTCAAATTCCACAACCTCTCCGACCAGGAAGAAGGCGGTATAATCCGACACACGGGCGGCCTGCTGCATATTGTGAGTGACGACGGCGACGGTGTATTTCTTCTTCAGTTCTACCATCAGATCCTCCACCTTCAGCGTGGAAATCGGGTCCAGCGCCGAAGTGGGTTCATCCATCAGCAGAACCTCCGGCTCCACCGCCAGCGCCCGGGCGATGCAGAGACGCTGCTGTTGTCCTCCGGAGAGACCCAGGGCGGACTTCTTCAGCCGGTCCTTCACCTCATCGAAAATGGCCGCGTCCCGCAGGCTTCGCTCGACGATCTCATCCAGCACATGCCGGTCACGGATGCCGTGGATGCGGGGGCCGTACGCCACATTATCGTAAATACTCATGGGGAAGGGGTTGGGCTGCTGGAACACCATCCCCACCTTTTTGCGCAACAGCGTCGTGTCCACACCCGGCTGGTAGATATCCTCCCCGTCCAGATATATATTTCCTGTAATCTTCACATTGTCGATCAGGTCGTTCATGCGGTTCAGCGTCTTCAGGAATGTGGACTTGCCGCAGCCTGAAGGCCCGATGAAGGCCGTGACAGCGTTCTTCTCAATATCCATGCTGACATTTTTCAGAGCATGGTTTTCCCCGTAATACAGATCCAGATTCTGGACGCGGATCTTCACGTCCTCCGGCACCGTATTCTTCTTCCGGGGCGCCTGTTTCCGGGTCTCAGCAGGCGATTTTTTCGGGTCCTGACTCATAACGGTCGATTCCTCCCTTGCGTCTTCCTCGTTTTTCGTATTTCTCATTTTTTTCGGTTTACATCCAGCTTGCCGGCCAGATATTTCGTCAGCAGATTGATTCCCAGCACGATGACCAGCAGCACGACGGCGATGCCGAAGGCGGTATCATACTGTCCCTTCTGCATGCTCAGGTAAAGCTGAATCGTGAGAGTCCCGCCAGACTGCAGGATTTTCTGCAGATACCCGACGCCAAAGCTCGCGGGCAGCTTGTAATAGCTTCCTGCCGTGAACAGCAATGCCGCCGATTCGCCGACGATCCGCCCCACCGCCAGGATAATTCCGGTGACAATACCGGGCATGGCAGAGGGAAGAAGGATCGTGCGGATCATGTACCATTTGGTGGCGCCGATGCCCAGCGCACCGCTGCGGTAAGAAGCAGGGACTGTTTTCAGAGCCTCCTGCGTATTTCGTGTGATCAGCGGCAGGACCATCAGCGTCAGCGTCAGGGAGCCGTTCAGCAATGAATAGCCCAGATGCAGGGTCTGCCCGAAGAAGGTCATGCCGAAGAGACCGAAGATAATGGAGGGAATGCCGGACAGGATCTCTGTGGTGAACTCGATAGCACTCACCAGGCGTCCCGGCTTCGCATACTCATTCAGATAAATCGCGGCTCCCACACCGATGGGCGTCGCCACAAGCAGCGTCATCACAACAATGTACAGGGTGTTGATGATATTTCCCAGAATCCCCGTTGTTCCTTTGAGCGCACTGGTCACAGTGGTCAAAAACGAGAGATTCACGCTGCCAATGCCGCGGAAGAACACATACCCCAGGATCCCCACCAGGAGAGCCACAGAGAAGGCCGCACAGAGGTAGATCAGGAAGCAGAGAATCATGTCGCTGCTCCGTCTCCGGCGTCCCAGAATACTGGTCTGGTTCGTCATTCGCTCACCTCCCCTCTCTTGAGGATCTTTGTCAGGCTGACATTAATGACCATGATAAAGACAAACAGGATCAGGCCGATCGTGAAGAGGACCTGACGATGCGTACCGCTGGCGTAGGACATCTCACTGACGATGGCAGTGGTCAGAAAACGTACCGAGTTGAACGGCAGCGGGAAATTCACTGAGCTTCCCGACACCAGCGTGATGGCCATGGCCTCACCGATCGCCCGTCCCACACCCAGCACGATGGCAGAAATGATGCCTGATTTGGCCGCGGGGATCGTCACATGAAAAATGGTCTGGATGGAAGAAGCTCCCAAAGCCAGAGACGCGCTCCGCAGATGCCCCGGCACGGCCCGCAGCGCCGATTCACTGATGTTGATCACGGTGGGCAGGATCATAACGGCCAGAACCAGCACGGCTGAGAGCAGGTTGGAGCCTCCGGTGTATTGATGTGTCGATGAATTCTTAAAGATCAGCAGCTCCAGTTTGTACATTAGCGGGTTCAGGATCATCAGACCCAGCAGGCCATAGATAACAGAAGGAATGCCCGCCAGCAGCTCCACAGCCGGCTTCACGATGCCCGCCAACCGGGGCGGCGCCACCTCTGCCAGGAAGACTGCAGTCATCAGACCGATCGGAACCCCCCGAAGAATGCCCAACGCTGTACCGACAATGGATGTCAGAATGACGAAGAGGATTCCGTAGCTGGGATCCGCCGCATCCGGTTTCCAGACTGTCCCGAAGAGCAGTTCGCCGATTCCCACGTTGGCGAGAGCCGGAGTTCCTTTCAGGATCATATATAAGGTAATGGAGACAACAGCCAGAACGGCGACCAGACCGCAGACGGTAAAGATCAGACCGGCCGCCCTCTCCACAGTTGATTTCGATGCTCGATTGGCGACGATGGAATTCATAACTCCTCCATGAATCGAGCAGGGGCGGCTTTTTCGCCTCCTGCTCGTCTGCGCGGGCTGCGTCCGGCGTCAGCCGGAAAACTCATTACGCAGCTTTGCGCATCAAGGCATTTCCGCCCGGCCATATGGTCGGGCGGAGCGAAAATAAGTGTGATTAAAACGACCGGGCTCTCGGTCAGTCGACCGTGATCAGTCCTACGGAAGTGATCACTTCCTTGCCCGCGTCAGACTGCAGCCAGGCAAACAGGGCCTGCACAGCCTCGCTCTGCTCAGAGATCTCTCCCAGCGTCGCCATGACAAACGGTCTCTGCAGGAAATAGCTGCCGTCTTTGATGTTCTCCTCGGTAGCCTCAACACCCTCAAGAGTCACAGCCTTCACCGTGTCATCCAGCACGTCGAGAGACGCATAGCCGATCGCGCCAGGGGTAGAAGCAACCTTGGCCATCACAGCGCCGGTGCTGTCCAGCTCATTGGCGTAGGCACAGGCATCCTCGATGCCCAGGATCTCTTCGAAAGCGCCCCGGGTACCGGAACCGGACTCACGTCCGACCACGACGATCGCCTGATCCTCACCGCCGACCTCGCTCCAGTTGGAAACCTCGCCGGTATAGATCTGGATCAGCTGTTCCTGCGTCAGATCTTCCACCGTATTCGCCGTGTCCACAACCACTGCGATGCCGTCGATGGCTACGATGTTCTCCACCGCACCGGCCTCGATTTCCTCATCCTTCAGATTCCGGGAAGAGTTGCCGATGTCAACACTGCCGGCCAGCAGAGACTCGATGCCCGCAGAGGATCCGGTGAACTCAGCCGTCACCGTCACGCCGGTGTAGGTCTCCGGGAAGGCTTCCGCCACTGCGTTGGCCAGCTTCTCCATGGAGGTACTTCCCGCCATGGAAATGGTTCCCGTGATGTCGGTAGAAATTTCTGCCGCTTCGCCGGCCTCGGATTCTGCAGCCGCCTCGCTGGTGTCCGCTTCGGTCGCTGCCGCGGTGGTCTGCTCTGCCGTGGTCTCTGCCGCGGTCGTCTCCGCCGCCGTCGTCATGGTGGACGAACTGCTGCTGCATCCGGCCAGAGCACTCATAGCCAGGGTCAGGGCACACAAGCTGCTGACGAATTTTACTGATTTTCTCATGGTACTTCACTCCTTTTCTGTATGGCTCCCTCCTTTTTGTGGAGCCTGCTTTTCTTTTTCCGCCTCTCTCAAGGCACAGTCAGAGTGTAGCACGAAGCCCTGCCGCAAAATATCCTTTCACGGTAAGACTTTTGTAAAATAAAGGTAAAGAATAAATTTGTCCGGAAGCGGAATTGTAAGGGGAATTTACACAAAAAGCGCCTCCTGCCAGGCAGGAGACGCTTTTTGTGTTTTCTATCGTCCGCCGCTGCGGCCGCCTCCGCTGCTCCCGAACAGGGAGCTGAAGGAGAAACTGCCGGTCGTCGACGAAACGGTGGAAGAGCTGTAATTGACCACATCCAGATAGCTGTAGTAATACGCCCCGCCCTCAGACAGGCCGTCCAGGATTTCCACATTCTCGCCATCGGAGACGCCGGTCGTCACTTCCGTCAGGCCGCCCAGCGTATCGGTCTCTTCATCATACGTTGTGTAAACATAGACGCTTCCGTCCTCCTCCACCAGCGCGGCTTCGGGGATCGTCAGCACATCCTCCTCCGTGGAAATCGTGATAACCACGGAACTGTTCATGCCCGCAAGCATATCCTCCTCGCGGGCGATCGTAATCTCCGCCGTATATTTGGTGCTGCCGCCTGAGTTCGTACCGCTGACATCAATGGCCGTGACTTCGCCCTCGAAGGACTGACCGGGCAGAGCACTGAGTGTTACCTGCGCCGTCTGACCCACCTCCAGGGAGAGGATATCCATCTCATCCACAGTGATCGTGATCGTCATGGTGTCCTGCGGCGTCACAGACAGCCAGGTGGTCTCCGCGATGCCATAGGTACTCTCCACTGCTTCCTCGGTGGTGGTCTCCTCCGCCTCCGCAGTGACGTCCGTTGTGCCGCCGCTCAGCGCCGAGCTGTCCATCGAAGCCGTACCGCTCTGTGCGTAATCAGCCATAGAAGCCGTGCCGCTCTGTGTCTGCGCGGCATTCATCCCGGAAACATCACTGCCATTTCCCAGGCTCTCCGAGCCGCCCGTCAGATTCTCTGTTCCTGTCTCTTCGCCGGTCTGATTCTCGCCCGCCATATCCTCCTGGCTCTCCTGCGCCGCATCGTTTTCCATCTCCGCGCTCTCCGCCTGAACGATCCACACAAGGCTCCGGCTGTCCTCATCCTCCGAATCATAGGTCAGGATCAGAATGTCACCCACAGACAGGTCACTCGCAGAGAGCGTCGTCCAGCTGTCCTCTGTGTAAGCGAACAGCAGCGCCGAGTCAGACAGCTTCAGCGTCAGCACCTCGGTCATTGTGTCCTCTGACAGGTCGATATCGCTCAGATCACTGTAATCGCTGATATCACAGGCCTCCGGCTGCAGGAACAGCACCAGCGTGCTGTTCTTCATCGCGCTGATGACGCCGACATAGTTGGCATACCCGGACTCCGCCGTGGGTTCCGTCACCGCCTCAGTCTCCTCCTCGCTGCTCTCCGCTTCGGTACTCGTTTCTTCCTCTGAACTCTCTGTCTCAGCGGCTTCTTCTATCGTCTCCTCCGCGGTCATGGTCTCTGCCTCGCTGTCTGTCTCAGCGACGGCATCCACGGCTTCCTCCGTCGTCTCCTCCACGGCCGACGTCTCTTCCGCAGAGGTTTCCGCCACGGAATTCACTGTGCAGACCGTCACAGAAGAGGACGTATAAACGGCGCTCACCGCAGACATGCTCTTCTCGGAAACCGCACTTCCCGCCGTGCTCTTCATGGTCGTCACCATGTTCTGGCTGTTCGAGGAAGCCGTATCGCCGTCCTCGTCGGTATCCGTGTCAGAACCTGTACTCGTGTCAGCCTCCGAATCGGTATCCGCATCCGAGTCAGCATCGGTATCGGAAGTATCGTCCGTGTCAGAATCCGTGTCATCTTCTGTGGATGCACTGTCCGTCTCTGTCGAAGACGATGTACTTCCCAGCCCGGAAATCACTCCCGCACAGCTGGCGTAGATATACTGGTCCTGATACAGGACAAACAGCTCCTGCATCTCATCGGTCAGCTCCGTGCGCTGCGCCAGCAGCGCCTCGTACTCACCCTCATAATCCGTGTCCGTCAGCGTCAGCAGTGTGTCGCCGGCCTCGACCCCGTCTCCCACGGAGACTTCAATGTCCTCCACGGTTCCGGAGAATCCGGTAATCTTCAGCTCGCTGTGAATATACAGCGTACCCTCACCGGCCAGCTCCCCATCCTCCGTGTAGACCAGGACGCTGTCATCCAGTTCCCCGTCTTCATCGGAAATGGTGACGACCGCGGTGCCGTCGATGACGCTCTCCACCTTGCCGTCCACCTCGGTACCGTCAGACAGAACCACCTCCACCGTCTCGCCGGAGGAAAGAACCTCCGTCTCAAAGGACACTGCCAGCGCGCCGTCCAGGGAAATGCGCATCAGCGCCGCATTCTCATACATCGTATCCGTCACGCTGACATCTTCTTCCGCATATATGGCCATGACCCGTCCGTCGGCAGAGGCTGTGATCTCATCAGAGATCTCCTCGTCCTCATGCTCGGCCAGCTCCTCGTCCAGCGCATCGATCTGCTCCTGGATCGAGGTGATGGCTGTCATCACAGAAACGGTGTCCACCTTCGCCAGCGTATCGCCCTCCTCGACCGTATCGCCGTCAGAGACATACCATTCTTCGATCTCCACCTCTTCGGGAAGCTCCAGATCCTCGGACTCCTCTTCCGTGAGAGTCCCCGTCCCGGGCACCACGGTGCTGATATCCGACAGCTCCGCCGTCCCGGAATGAACTGTAGCCTCCGTCTCAGCCGATTCTTCACTGCTCTGCGCCGACAGCGATTTTACCACCAGCACCAGCAGCGCCATGCCCACCAGAGGAATGATCCACAGATAATGCGAATGCTTCTTCTTTTTCACCGGACGGACCAGATGTACCTCACCGTCCGCCTGCGCCTGCGCCCGCGCTGCCTCAAGCGCCGCTTTTCTTTCCCGGCGGGAGATCCGCACCAGCATGAAAATGCACAGCGCATCGAGAAGCAGAAGGACGATCAGGATCGGCAGCCAGTGGGATTTCACGGTCTGCAGGAAAGCAAACACGCCACCGGTCTGCGTGGTATTCATATCGCTCCGGTCCTGTCGGCCGCTCCATTCTCCGGAATCCGCTTCCGCACTCTCCGCCTCCGCGTCACTGTCCGCCGAGGGCAACTCTGCGTCCGCCTCCATCGAAGGCATTTCCGCGTCGCTGTCCATGGAAGGCATCTCGCCATCTCCGGGAGCGCCTCCGCCGAAGCCCTGACCGGCTCCGTCTTCGGAGGCCGCGCCGCTTTCCTCTTCGGCATCGCCGTCTCCGTCGGCTGCCTCTTCCGTAGAATCCGCGCTCTCCGCTTCCACACCGTCCGGCAGCTCCGTCATGTCCCCGAAAGAACCGGAGAATTCCATATTCTGCCGCCCCATGCTCATGGTCTGCGTCGGCAGCAGCGCCGCCACTGCCACATCTGCCACGATCAGCAGCGAGAGCAGGACGATCAGGACAACGTAAAACGGTTTCTTCTTGTAAAAGGACAGATTTTTTATTTTCTGCCCGAATTTCTGCAGTCGTTGTTTCATGATACGCTCCTTTCTGGATCAGCCGCCGTAGTGCAGCGCGTCGATGGGTTTCATCTTCGCAGCCTTATTCGCGGGGTACAGTCCAAAAATGACGCCGATCAGGAAGCAGAAAGCGATGGCTATGAGCATCACCGTTCCGTCCATCTCGAAGCTCAGGCTCAGGCTGGACACCGCCACCGTCACCAGCTCCAGAATCACCCAGGAGGTGAAGATGCCGATCGCACAGCCGATCATGCAGAGCACGATGGCCTCCAGAAGGAACTGGCGCAAGATCTCGCCCCGGGTCGCGCCGATGGCCTTGCGGATCCCGATCTCCCGCGTCCGCTCGGTCACCGTCACCATCATAATGTTCATGATGCCGATGCCGCCGACCACCAGGGAGATTGCCGCGATGCCGCCCAGCAGAACCGCCAGCACCGAGGTGATGCTGCTCACCGCATCCTCCAGAACACTCTGGCTCGACACCGTGAAGGCGTCCTCATCCTCCTCGAAACGCTCCATCAGGAGAGCCGTGATGGCCTCCTCCGCCACCGTAGTATCGCTCTCATCCTCCGCGCTGACATAGAATTCCGTGATGTCTGTGCTGACGGAGGAGGACAGACGCAGGAGCGTCGTATAGGGAATATAGGCCACCAGAGAGCCGGAGCTGAACACGGAGGTCAGCGAGCTGTCGTCATCCTCCAGCACACCGATGACCGTAAATTTCATGCCGTCCAGGTAGATTTCCTCACCCAGGCAGTCCAGATATCCGATCAGGTCCGTGGCCGTGGTCTCATTAATGACACAGACATAGTTGTTATTGTCCACATCCGTGGTCTTGAGGAACCGCCCCAGCAGGAGGTTCAGTCCCTCTACATTATAATAAGAAGGTGTTGTGCCGTAGACGGTGATGCTGTCGCTCTCCGAGTCGGCCCGCACCGTAGCCGAGGTGGAGGCCGTAGGAGCGATCTCCCCGATGCCCTCCTCTGCCGCCCACTCGGTCAGCGTATCCAGCTTGATCGGAGAACCCTTGTCGTCGGAGACTGTGACGGTCAGCAGACTGTTTCCCAGATCGGAGACCGCGTCCGTCACGGAGCTGGTGGCTCCATTTACCAGACTCACCAGTACCACCAGAGCCACCACGCCAATGATGATGCCCAGCATGGTCAGGAAAGCCCGCATCTTATTGCCCGCGATGGATTTAAGGGCCATTTTCAGAGACTGTATCATTCCTCCACCTCCGTTACCTTGCCGTCCAGGATATGGATCCGCCGGGACGCCTGTCTGGCCACGTTGTCGTCGTGCGTGATCAGCACGATCGTATTTCCCTGCTCATGCAGCTCATGGAAGATCGCCATGATCTCCTGGCTGGTCTTGGAGTCCAGGTTTCCGGTCGGTTCATCCGCCAGGATCAGCGACGGCCTCGTGGCGATGGCCCGGGCGATGGCGACACGCTGCTGCTGGCCGCCGGAAAGCTCCGTGGGCAGATGCTTCGCCCGCTTCTCCAGGCCTACCCGCGCCAGAGCCTCCTGCACGCGCCCGGCCCGCTCGCTTCGCTTCATCCCCTGATAGATCAGAGGCAGCTCCACATTCTCCTCCGCCGTCAGCTTCGGAATCAGATTGAAGCTCTGGAAGACGAATCCGATCTTGCGGTTACGGATCCGCGCCAGTTCATTTTCTGTATAATCCTCAATCGGAATTTTGTCGAGTAAATATGTTCCCGCATCCGCGGTGTCCAGACAGCCGATGATGTTCATTAGTGTCGATTTACCGCTGCCGGAGGGGCCGATGATGGAAACAAATTCTCCGGGGTAGATGTGCATACTGGCGTGGTCCAGCGCCCGCACCTCCTCGTCTCCCACGAGGTACATTTTCGAGATATCGTTCAGATCAATCATAGCTTCTGCCCAGCCTTTCCCGTGCACTCATCAGTTGCCGCCGGGCATCTCGCCCCGGCCGCCGGAGCTGTTATCCGAACCGCCGCTGAAATTACTGAAATCACTCATATCGCCCATATTGCCCATATTGCCGAAGCTGCTCATATCAAAACTGCTGCTGTCGTCCGAAGACTCCGTGTAATATACGGTGTCTCCCTCGCTTAAGCCCTCGGTGATCTCCGCATAGGAGCTGTTGGTGAGGCCTACGGTCACCTCCACCATACCGCTGAACTCGCCGGTGCTCTCATCATACTCTGTATAGACATAGGCTGTGGAGCTGGTCTGATGCAGGGCATCCACCGGAATCAGCAGCGCATTGTCCACACCCTCGATGGTAATGACCACCGACGCGGACATGCCGGAGAGCATGTCGTCCGTCTTATCAATCGTGATATCCGCCGAATAAGACGTCACACCGGAGCTGCTCTCGGCGGTCGTGCTGATCTCCGTCACCGTTCCCGTATAAGTATCCTCGCCGATTGAGTCGATCGTCACCGTCGCCTCCTGTCCCTCGGACAGCGAGAGGATATCGGTCTCATCAACACTGATGGTAATGATCATGTTTTCGTTCGTGGAAATGGTCGCCACGGTCGTGTAGCCAGAACTGCTGCTGTCGCTGCTCGTGCTGCTGTCTGTCATGGTGGCCGTCATTTCCGAGGAGGATGAACTGCTGCTGGAACTTTCACTGAGCGAAGAGATCTCGCCCGCTACAGTTGCACAGACGCCGCCCTCCTTGTAGATCGCGATCAGGTCCTCCAGGAGATCCTCCATTTCTTCCCGTTCCTTGAGAAGCGCGTCGTAGTTGGCTGAAGTCTCTGTGTCGGTCAGCGTCAGAAGGGTGTCGCCCGCATCCACGGCTTCATTTTCGGAGACCTCGAGATCCTCCACAGTTCCCGCATAGCCGGTGATCGCCAGAGAGCTGTGTATGTAGAGAGTGCCGGTACCCACCTCGCTGCCGTCGCTGTCGGTGACCGTCACCTCATCTCCGTATACAGGTCCTTTATCGGTCAGAAGCACCGTCGCCGTGCCGTCCACGACCTCTTCCACTGTCCCGTCATACGTTTCGCCGTCGCTGTCCGTGACCGTCACTTCATCGCCCGCGGCCAGCGCCTCAGACGTGATGTCCACGGCCATATATCCGTCCAGAGAAAGCAGCAGCAGCGCGCCATGCTCATACATAACGGTCGCCACATCATCGTCCTCCTCCGCGTAGATGACCTTCACCCGGCCGGACACACTGGTGGTGATCTCCTCCTCCACCTCATCATCCGCCGCATCCTCAAGCTCCTCATCAAGCGTATCCAGAGAGGCCTGCGCGTCCGACATGGCTGTGAGGAGCGACGCGTTCGTCACCGTAGCGATCAGATCTCCCTCGCTGACCGTATCTCCCTCTTCCACATAGAAGTCCGCGATCTCCAGGGAATCCGGGATCTCCACGCTCTCCACGTCCTCGTCCGCCAGCGTGCCCGAGCCGGAGACCGTGGTACTGATGCTGCCCACCGTCACCTCCGCCGACTGCACCTCGCTGTCATCGGAAGAGCTGACCTGCGCGGAAATGCTCTTCCTCGCCTGATTGACACCCACTGCAACCGCCACGAGGACCACGACCACGATCACAACCAGGGTGATGATCCCTCTTCTCCTGTGGCGCGTCCGCTCCCGCCGGTGCATCTCGAGGAGCTCTTCGTCCGTCCGGGGCAAATCATTCTTTTTCTTCATAATCCGATCTCCTTGCTTCTGCTTCTTTCCTGCTTTTTCACGGCAAAATTCTGTGCTTCCGGACAGTCTTCTCTTCCGCGCCGCAGGCGTCGCAATCTTATATGCCTTTATAAAGATAATCACAGGACGTGGGATTTTTGTGATAGATGTATGTTGATTTTGTGACCGGGAGAATTAAACCGGTTCTCGAATCAGCTCATAAGCACTCTGACTCCCTCTTTCTCCTGAAATACATCCCATTCTCCCATAGCCGCTTTTACGTCATTACGATATACTATATTGTAATGACGTAAGCAAAGGGTCGTATTTGCGGTGTTTCTGTCATTTTGTGATGAATTGCAAGAGATATTCGTGTAGATTAATGTTAACACCAAGAGAATTTGCATTGATTTTTACACGAATGTATGTTACACTATGGCCAGCACCTTTAAGGAGGCGACTGTATGTATCGAAAAATTACGCAGTATTTAGAAGCGTGGAAAGACAGCGAACACCGCAAGCCTTTGATTTTGCAGGGAGCAAGGCAGGTCGGCAAGACTTATTCTGTTCTGGAGTTTGGACGCACCCACTATGAAAACGTGGCATACTTCAATTTTGAAACCAACCCCAGGCTGAATGAAACCTTTAAGGAAAATATCAGCCCTGATTATCTGATACCAATTTTATCCCATATCGCAGGACAGACGATTGTCAGAGAAAAAACGCTGATTGTGTTTGATGAAGTGCAGCTTTGCG
>JAJQDL010000068.1 GCA_021202235.1 Lachnospiraceae bacterium | reverse complement strand
TGCTGTCCAGCATGTCGTTGACGTTGTACAGGTCGCCGCTGACGGAGGTAGCGCCCTCTGTATACGGGCCGCCGCCGCCCCAGGAGGCGATGCTCTCCTCGATGGAGGTGTCCACAGTGTAGTCGCTGTCGCTGACAGGGGAGAATTTCAGGGCAAACAGGTCTTCGCTGCCGGAGTTGATATAGGCGTAGGTGCTCCAGTCGCTGTAGGAGTTGTACCACTCCACATATTTGCCGGAGGTGGGGTCTTTCAGATAGTAGAGGCCGTCCCCGGCGTCCTCCACTGTCCAGGTGTAGTGATCCAGGGCGTCCGCCTCACCAAAGGTCAGATAATTGCTGGAGTTCATACCCATGTAAGAGCCGTCCTGCTCCAGGGTCAGGGTGCCGTCCTCGCTGACGGTGACGACCCAAAGTTCGGTGTCGCCGTAGCCGGATACCTTGCCACTGGCGCTCTCCGTAACTGCCACGCCCGCGTAATAACTGCTGGAGCTGCTGACGGTGGTGCTGGAAAGCGCATAGCCATAGGCAGGATTCCAGACGACATAAGTGCCTGAAGTTAGGGTGCTGTCATCTTCATCATCACTGTCATCTGTATCTTCAACAGAAGTGAACTGCAGAGCGAACATCCCTTCGCTGCCGGAGCTGATGGATGAATAGAGGCTCCAATCAGATTTGGAAGCGTACCACTCCAAATATCTATCTGTGCCGGTATTTTTCAGGTAGTAGAACCCCTCGCTCACTTCGCTGGCATCCTCCAGCGTCCAGTCAGTGTTCTCGGTTGCGCCGAAAGTCAGGTTATAGTAAGAACCGCTGACTACCACGCCCAGATAAGAATCATCCTGTGCAAGGGTAACGGATTGAGTACCGTCATCAGCTGTGGTGACAGTAACGGTCCACACTGCCGCAGATGTATAGCCAGACAGGGTATCGTCAGTCAGGGTGACACTCTCACCGGCCAGATAATAAGTGGCGTAGGCGGTGCTGGTCAGGGCCATGTTGTAGCTCGGTGCCCAGATGACATAGGTGCCGTCAGCCAGAGTGCCGTCGTCCTCTTCTTCCTCATCGCTGCCGGTAGAAGTGACGGTGATATCGCTGGCCTGCGCCACATAGAGCTGATAACCGTTGTAGTCACTGACCACAGCATACAAGCTGATTACAGAGCCTTCCGTTGCGCCTGCTTCCGTCAACACGGAAGACGCACCGTAAGCCACAATAGAATTGCCGTCTGCATCGGTCAGAGTGGTACTGGTGCCGACCGTCCCCACCGTCAGGTTAGTCAGATAAACCCGCGTACTCTGGAGAGCTTTACTGTCAATGTAATCGCTGCTTAATTCAGCGATCGTCACAGTCTGAGAAGGCAGTTCAGAGGTAGAACCGATGACAGTGTAATCCGTCACACCGGTCAGCTCAACCAGACCCTTATAGGCCGTATAGGTGCCGCTGGCCCGTACATCGTCTCCCAGACTGATATCAGAGGGAGCGGTGGAGAAGTACAGGCAGATGCCGCCAGTGTCATCCTGTACATAGACAGATTTACCGCTGATGTAGGTGACAGTGCCGTCCACGGTGTAGGTTACAGAGGTGTCGGCATCTGCCTTGACCTCCGCGATGGTGGAGACGTTTTCGTCAGTCTCATCGCCGCCGGTGCTGGTTTCTGTCAACTCCACGGATATCGTCTCGCTCTTGGAGCCATCCAGCTCCGCGTAGGCGTACAGAGTCTCCCCGATATGGTCGGAGACATCCAGGCTGCTGCCGTCCAGGGCGGTGTAATCCCCGCTCTCAGAGTAGCTGTAGTAATAGGTGACTCCAGAGGTGGCGCACTTGAAGGTCACCGTCTTGTCCGTCTCAGAATAGGTCAGGCTAGGAGTCTCCACAGTCTCGATTGTGCTGCCGCCGCTCTCAGTGGTAGTTCCAGTCAGCTTATAAAGGCTGATGTCCTGCTGGCTGCTGGTGCTGGCATAGCAAGCAAACAGAGAACTACCGGAATTGTAGCGCATCCAATTCCGCGTATTCGTGCCCTGTGCCAGAAGCGTAGCCACGCCATCCTCAATAGTAATTGTCCAGGAGGAATTGTCAGACAGCGTTGATTCTGTCTTTAAATAGTTACTGGAACTGGATGCAGCATATAAATACCCGCTTCCTGTATAGAGAGCATAGGTTCCGTCCACATTGCCTGTCTGCACTTCCAGTTCCTGCACAACATATTCGTCAGAATCTGTGCTGGTCGCAGTTACTGTAGAGCCATTGTCGCTCTTAGTAATAGCAATTTCTCCACGATTGTTACTCTTTTGATTAGTACTCATTGCCACATCAGAATCTGACGCAACAATAATCACTGTGTCACCTGTGGACAAATTGTCCACGCTAGTCACTTTGCTATAGGTCGACACAGTGGTAGTGGTCGTCTCCCCATCATCCGCCGCCACCGCAACCGGCAGCCCGGAGAGACATGAGAAGCACAGAACCAGTGCCATGAACGAAGAGAGGAGCCTATAACCTCCCCTATTTCGCTTTTTTGCAGGTTTCATGTTTTTTCCTCCTGAGCAGAGACCTGTCCTTCAGACAGGCATATTTTTGCGTATTTACTTTATCTTTTCCTTGTAAATGACGCTATCACAATTTCGTAACACGGTCGTAAAGAGGACGTAAAAACCATGAGATCCTGCCTCCTCTTTCGCCTGATTTTTTCTCACACGCCTCCTTCCAACTTTTATAAAATGCATCATTTTCCCGTTGCACACGGTTTTATTTCTCTCTTAAATAAAGATTATTTTACCATATGAAAACTCTCATTTCAACTTGGTTTTTATATTTGATGCATAATTTTGTAATTATTTATATCCCACATCCTGTTCTGAACGCCGGTTATCCTCCGGCGAAATTGACAAACGCATCAGGTTCTCTTATCATAGATCATGTACGGCATCAGGATTTCATTCTCTGCCGTGCGGTTCCCGGAACAGGAACCAAATAATTCAAACCAAAAGGCGGTATGTGTTATGCCACTGCAATCAGAATCTGAAATTCTGGAGATTTTACAGCTCCCCTACCAGGAATAGATTCTGACACTGTTGAAATCGGCCCATGCCGCTGGACTGCGCTGTCTCTTTCTGATCTCAGGCGAAGATCCGAAGTTCGGTTTTGACGCACTGCTGTCAGTGGTTTCGGAGGCGAAGGAGCTGGGGATGACGTGGTCAGTCTGGCCTGTGGGGAGTACGACTCCTCACAGTATTATGAACTCCGGGCCGCCGGAGCGGATGAATATGTCATGAAATTCGAGATGTCGCAACCTGAGGTTTTTAACCGCCTGAACCCCTCCACCAGCTTTCAGAAGCGCATGAGAGCCATCGAGGCGATCCAGGCCTCCGGTATGGCACTGGCTTCCGGCAACATTGTGGACTATCCGGGGCAGACGCTGACGCAGATCGCAGAGGATATTCACCTGATGCAGACGCTGAATATCTCCTGGGCTCCGGTGATTCCCTATATGCCTGCAAAAAATACGCCCCTGGCAGAAGGCGCATATCCGGGGCGGCAGGAGCTGATTTTAATGGAGATTTCCATTTTGCGGCTGTCCATGCCGGACGTGCGCATCACAGCGCAGCAGCCGGGGGCAAAACCGGAGGAGGGACTTGCAAGCTGGGAGGGCAATCTTGCGGCGCTGGAGGCAGGAGCAGACCTTCTCTTTGCAGACCTTTTGCCCGCCGCGCAGGCGCAGGATTTCCATGTGATTGACAACCGGATCCTGTTGGGACTGGACCATGTCCGTGCTATCGCAGAGACCAGCGATATGACGCTCCGGCTGACCTGATGTATACCAGGAATGTCTTATTCCAAAACGACATTTAAGCCGTCACCCAAACCGCCATTCAAAGCGCCATCCCGGCGGTTTGGGATTATATAATCAGGATTCTATTCCTCCACCGGCAGCAGTTGATAAGTCAGGTGGCTCCCCCGCCATCTATATCTCTGTTTATCACGCAACGTAGACAACAAGCTGCGGATAGTGGTCCTGATGCTCGCGGATGTAATTACGCTTGAAAGCCGCGAATGCAGACTCCCTTCGCAGGAGTACCTTCGCCTTTCTAAGAGCAAAAGCCGATTCCGGATCACTGGAAATTTCTCTCAAAGAGGCAAAAAATTTATTCATTTCCAGTGTAAGAGCACGCAGCCGCTATGCGCTGGCATATGTCCGCAGCCCCGTGTTTTTCTGATTGAATACCTCCGTCACCAACTGTGCTGTGAGAACAGCCTGAGCATTTGCCTCATCCTGAGCGGATATGTATGGTTCCTCATTATAAAAACGGAACCGGATCCATTCCTCCGGGTCATCTTTGCAGCAATCAATAATGCCTGCATCATATTTTCGCTGATTCTTTACAAGGTTGCAATGCTCGCAGGATAAAAACAGGTTATTCCAATCATACTTCCGTTCCAGATATCTGCCATTATGATGAGGCAATAAATGTTCCACCTGCGGATCCTGCAGATCCCCGATTTCACAGATATAGCACTTGTTATAGAAATCCTGACATGGCTGACGGATGACATCTGGCTCTCTGTAGCTGCCGTTGGCCTTTTGTACTTCTCGGGCAAGTGAGGCCGGTGCAGGAAAGGTGCGTTCTATTTTCACCATCAGACATTCCCCCTTGTGCGAAGCTCCTGTTTCAGTCTCTGGTATTCTGTGGTGATGTCCAGAGCCAGATAGTCAGGGATTTCGTCCAGATATAATTCCAGACCGGACAGTTCGTCCATGTCATCATCAGAGAGCGTCGGCTGAGAGGTCAGTTCCCTGTACCGTTCATACTTGGCCTTCAGGGTATCGGACATTTCATTGGCTTTAAAGTATCCCTCTACGATGCCTCCATAGGGGACATTTGCCAATCCATTTTCCACCAGCGTATGATTTTCCAGATCATAAATGACGACATCCTCCAGACTGTTCAGAATAAACGGGGAGTGCGTAGAGACGATGAACTGAACATTGGGGAAAAGCTCTGTCAGGAATAGCAGAATCTTTCTCTGCAAATCCAGATGAAGATGGGTTTCAATTTCATCAATGAGGACGATACCGGGCATATGGAAGTCAAAGACCTTGTCGGAATGTTTCTCCATACGAAGGATCAAATCAGCCACCATGTCCAAAATCGCTGCATAGCCACCGGAAAGCGTATTGAATCCGAAAGGCTCACGCCCATCCATCACCAGAGAAAAGCGGAAGGTGTCCATATCGAATTCCAGCTGCACAGAATCGTCTTCAAATAATTCCTGCAAAAGTGCCTGAAACCGTTCAAACCACAGATGAATCTGATCTGCGCGTTCTTTCTTCCCGTTGGCGATCGCCAGAGCCTCCGTCATCTTCATGTCCAGCAGATACTTGACAAATTCTTTTCTCGGAGTATCCTGAATGGAATAGGTCTCCTTGAGTTCCACTTTCTCCACTTGCTTTGGTTCTGGAGCCTGGAAAGCACGTTCCGCCTTATAGTACGCGACAACAAATTGTCCATTTTGGAATAAATGGTAAACCTTGAATAAGTTCTGATTAAGTTCCAGCTCTACGCCACAGGATGTTTCCTCAAGTTCATTTTCCCAGTCGGTAAGTTCAAAAGATTTCTTATCTGGAGATGGACGCAAGAATACTTTATGATGTTCATTGAGCCTGTTAACTGTATGCAGTTCCGTTTTACTGGTTATGGAATAAAGAAAATCAGACATCGCATCCAGCAGACTGGTCTTTCCGCTCCCATTCTTTCCTGTAAGGATCAGGTGCTTTTTTCCGGTTTCCGACAGGGGAATCTCAATCTTGTTCAGATGCCGCACTTTATTAATCTTTATTTTAGAGATAAATATTTGCTCCATGATCTCCTCCTTTTTCAGCTTTTCTACCAAACCTGTAACTGACACAGCTTTTCTAGTTACATTGTACAACAGCTGCTCCGATTAGCCAATGCTTCCCCTTCCGTGAAATCAATTCTATTCCTCCACCGGCAGCAGTTGATAAGTCAGGTGGCTCCCCCAGCCATCCCCACACAGAATGTCGTAGAGCGCCGCACTACCGAACAGCTGACCCTCCGTTTGTGCGACCTCCAGACAGGCCTTCTCGCCTTCTTCGACCATCACAGCCACTTCTTTTTCCTTCAGATAATATACATCACCTGTGTGGAGCGATATAATATACTGATCTTTGCGATAGTCATAGATCCATTGTTCTGCTTCAATGCTGCCCTGCATGGATATCTCTTCAGTGTGTGCCGTTTCCGCCGCATAATAAACAAAAGAGCAAAGAGCAAAGGCCGCGACCAGGCAGATGGCACTCCTGATTTTCCCCGGTTCTCTTGACCAAATGGCAGCAATTGCCTGCACAACACTAAAGATCAGCAACACCACACAGCCCATACTGAGTAATCCGAGTTCTACTCCTCCGATGACATCGATACATGCAATGATACCAATGCATATAAAAGGAATCACCTTCCAGACAACTCTTTCATATGTTTCCAGAACGCTGCGGCTTCTCTCTTCGTCCATTATCTTTTCCCCCAATAATCTATTTTTTTGCTTTACGACCAGTATACCACACTTATTTCCCGTTTTCCATCGTGAGAAAACCTTGTTTTTCCTGCCTGCCTCACTGAAAAAGGAGCCTGCGCTGCCGCAGACTCCCTCTTCCTATCGCCCGATCTCAGACCGGACGCTGTTATTATTCTTAGGCTTTTGCTTTCTGTTTGCTCAGTGTCTGCACGCCTTCGATCACCAGCACGATGGCCAGGACGATCAGCAGAGCAGCCAGGATGACCTGCGCGTAGGGACCCCAGTCGGCGCCGCCGGCCAGGATGATCTGCAGCTGATTTCTGACTGTCAGAGCCAGGGAGCAGATGGTCACCACGATCATGAAGCCCATGGGGAACAGGAACATCTTGTTGTTCTTCCCGATGTTGCCCAGCCACGTGGCGACGGCCAGCAGGCCAATGCCCGCCAGGAGCTGGTTGGCAGCGCCGAACAGAGCCCAGATCTTGCTGTAGCCGGTCATACCCAGGGCAATGCCGAGCACCACGCTGATGGCGGTGGCGACAAACGGATTGACCAGAATCTTACGTGGACCGCTCTTTACGTCCTGAACGGTCTCACCGGGCTCCAGCCAGAACTCCTGGAACATGAAGCGGCCCAGACGGGTGGCAGTATCCAGAGAGGTCAGGCAGAAGGCGGAGTAGGTCAGCACCAGAAGGGTGTACAGAGTGTTCTGTGTTCCCGCCAGTCCGGGAATCGAAGCGACCATCCCGGCGATTCCACCGGCAAAGATATCTGTCGCACTGGCTGTGGTGCCGATCTGACGAGCGTAGGCGATGGCACACAGAGTCAGCATGGCCAACACACACTCCAGCAGCATCCCGCCGTAGGCGATCGGCTTGGCATCGGTCTCCTTATCCAGCTGCTTGGACGTCGTACCGGAGGAAACCAGGGAGTGGAAACCGGAGATCGCGCCGCAGGCGACTGTGGTAAACAGGACAGGGAACAGATACTGAACACCATTCCCATTGTCCACAGCGAAGCCGCTGAAGGCAGGGAACAGAGTCTCATCAATGTTGGGATGCGCTCCTACTACGCCGACGATGGCGACAGCCAGCATGGCGTACAGCAGGAAGGAGCTGAGATAATCACGGGGCTGAAGCAGGATCCAGACCGGTGTCACCGAAGCGATGGCGATGTAAATACCCACAATGATCATCCAGCTGCCGGAGGACAGATAGATGGGATGGAAATTCATCCCCACGAGCATGACGATCACGATCGCCAGCACTCCCAGCACCGTAGCAGCCCCCATGGGCATATTCCGGCGATAAACCAGAAAGCCAAACACGATAGCGATGAAGATAAACAGGATCGAGACCATGGCCACGGAGGCCTGAGACGCGGTAGTATCCGCGGCCGTCGCGCCGCCGAAGGTGGAAGCCACGATCGAAGCGAAAGCCGCCACGCCCAGGATCAGGGTCAGGTCGGCAAAGATGATAAACAAACGTGTTGCTCTGCGGCAGATGTTCGCAGCGATGATCTCGCCGATCGTCTGGCCCTTGTGCCGAATGGAGGCGAACAGCGCGCCGAAATCGTGGACGCCGCCGAAGAAGATGCCGCCCACCAGCACCCACAGGGTAACCGGCAGCCATCCGAAAAGCGCGGCATTGATGGGGCCGGTGATCGGACCTGCGCCGGCGATGGATGAGAAATGATGTCCCATCAGAACCGGCGCCTTGGCCGGTACATAGTCAACCCCGTCCTCCATCGTATGAGCCGGAGTCTCCTCTTTTGATTCGCCTACCCCCCATTGTTTGCACAGCCAGCTGCCATAAAAAAGATAGCCGCAGACCAGCACCGCAACGGCGATGATCAGAAGTAGCAGTGTGTTCATAAAGTTACAGTTCTCCTCTCTTTTTGGGCGATACACCCAGTATATTTTTCATAATTTTCCCTGCGTGATGTCCGCTCCGATTGGAGGTGACTCTCCCTTCAGGCACCTCAATCAGCACGGTATGAACGTCGATCCATCCATGCAGCGAAAAATGAAAGCTTTTGTAGATACGGCAACGCCGCAGAGCCTTTCTGGCCTCTTCGTCACAGCTGTCGCAGACGAACACTGGCGTGATATAGGTATACATATGACCGGGTCCGATATTGGCTCTCTCCATGCCGTCCCGACAGGCATAGTCAAGCCATTCCCTGTACAGCTCCGGTGTCAGATGTGGAAAATCCAGGATATACAGGAACTCCTCACAATCTGCCGACCACAGCTCCGCCTTCTGAGAAATGACATACTTCTGCGAATGCTCAAAGTAGTCACACCGGGCTGCCAGGGGCACGCTCTCATCATGATTTCGCTCTATATTATAATATCTCTGAAAGCCCTTCAGCAGGCGTTCTATCGCTTCCGCTCTCGATGTCGTCATAGTGAGACTCTTTCTTTGCCTCTGAAAAGTAATGCAATGGTTTACCTAACAGATCTGGGCTTTTTCCTGCTCCGCCCGCCGCTTCGCGGCATCTGGCGTCGTCCAGTCGTAAGGCGTCAGCTGGTACACGTAGTAATTGAGCCAGTTCGTGTACAGAGTGTTGGCATGAAGCCGCCAGGTCAGCTTCGGCTTCTGCATCGGATCGTCATCCGGATAATAGTTCTCGGGCACCATCGGATCGAGCCCTGCCGCCAGATCGCGGCGATATTCCTTATCCAGTGTGTAACGGTCATACTCCGGGTGTCCGGTGACGAAGATCTGGCTGCCGCTGCGGTTCTGGATCAGATAGGCCCCGGCCTCGTAGGACTTCGCCAGGAGCACCAGGTCCGGATGGTTCTCGATCTCCTCCAGAGGCACTGTCGTGTTCCGCGAATGGGGCACCTTAAAGAAATCATCGAAGCCGCGGGTCAGCGGCATCTCCCGGGTAACCAGATGATGCTTGTATACGCCGGAGATCTTCCGCGGCAGCAGCTCCTTGTTGATGCCATAGTGATAATAAAGCCCTGCCTGTGACCCCCAGCAGATGTGAATGGTGGAGGTGGCATGGGTCTTGCTCCACTCCATGATCTGCACCAGCTCCGGCCAGTAATCGACCTCCTCGTAAGGCACCATTTCCACGGGCGCACCGGTGATGATCATCCCGTCATAGTGACTGGCAGAAATCTCCCCAAAGGTCACATAGAATTTATTCAGATGCGCTGAGGACGTGTTTTTGGAATTGTGCGAGGACATGCGCATCAGCGTGATGTCCACTTGCAGCGGCGTGTTGGACAGCGCCCGCAGCAGCTGCAGCTCGGTGTCCTCCTTGATCGGCATCAGGTTCAGGATCAGGATCTGAAGGGGGCGGATGTCCTGGGACTGCGCCCGGTTTTCATCCATAATAAAGATTCTTTCCTGCTCCAGAATAGATCTGGCCGGCAGGTCGTTCTGTATCTTGATCGGCATAAAAAAGCTCTCCTTACCATGAAAGCCCAAGAATCCAAGCCGTAAGGCGCAGGATGATTGGTTGCTTTCATGTATACATGCGGCGCTTAGCGAGACGGAGCCAAAGGCGAACGTCGAGCTTAGCAAAGTCTTTACCTGGGTATCTTCTCCACCACGTCCCCGGCCTTCTTGTAGATTGAGTTCGCCGGTACGCTGCCCCGCACCATGGACAGCGGATACACATTGGTATGAGGCCCGATGACCGTACCGGGATTCAGCACGGAATTGCACCCGATGTCCACCCAGTCTCCGAGCATGGCGCCCATCTTGCGGAGCCCCGTGTTGAACTTCTCGCCGGGAAACTGGATTGTCACCGAGGTCTGGTCGGCCTTGATGTTGGAGGTGATGGAACCGGCTCCCATGTGGGCGTGATAACCCAGAATCGAATCACCCACATAATTATAATGGGGAACCTGCACCTTATCAAATAAGATCACGTTTTTCAGCTCGGTGGAATTCCCGACCACAGCACCCTCTCCCACCAGGGCGCTGCCGCGGATGAACGCGCAGTGGCGAATCTCCGCATCCTTGCCGATGATGGCCGGTGCGCCGATATAGGCGGTCGGAGCCACGCGGGCGGATTTGGCGATCCAGACATTTTCTTCGACCTGGTCGTACTCATCCGCCGGAAGCGTCTTCCCCAGAGCAATGATAAATTCCTTAATCTGGCCCAGAACCTCCCAGGGATACTCCGCCCCCTCAAGAAGCGGCTTCGCCAGGGTATGTTCCAGGCTGAACATGCTGCATATTCTGAAATTCTCCATGATATATTCTCCCATTCCGGCCGGACGGCATGCGCCGATCAGGCATTTATTTTATGAGGATAACCGGAAAATAACTGAGTCATAATCCGGATATCTCTGCTATCATAGCATTCTTTTTCTGTTTTGTAAACGAAAGTTCCCAACACATGTTCTGTTAATGATAGTAGCCGGAGATCGCTTCGCAGGACTGCCGCAGCGCCCCGGAATTGTCCCGCGCCAGCACGGCTTCCGTACGACGGCGGATATAGCCACGCAGCTTCTCCATGTATTCTTCCTCGCGAAGACTTCCCTCGGCCACCTGTGTCAGTCCTTTCTCCCAGCTGGCTGTCAGCTCCGGATTCAGCAGAGAACGGATGGAGCCGTTTACAGTATCGAAGACGAGTTCTCCCAGAAGAGTAGGTGTGATCACCTGCGTCTTCTTGTTCAGATTCAGATACTGAATCGTCACCAGCTTCTTGAGAATCTCCGCCCGGGTCGCGGAGGTGCCGATGCCGCTGCCGCGAATCTGGGCGCGCAGCTCTTCATCCTCGATGAGCTGACCGGCATTCTCCATCGCCAGAATCATCGAACCGGAGGTGTAGCGCTTCGGCGGCGCGGTCTCTCCTTCTTTGATCAGGAAATCCGAGACGGAGATGCGGCTTCCTTTCCGCAGGTGGCCCAGTGCCTCTCGAAAGGCCGGATCGCTCTTCCAGGCCTCCTCCTTCTCACCGCGGCCGCTCTTCCACTCTCCGGTCACCTTCATATATCCCCTGTCCGTGAGGATCTTAAACGTTGCGAAGAAATGCTCCTTCTTCCGCTCAAGTTCCAGTGTCGTCCGCTCATAAACCGCCGGCGGATAGAAAATACTTAAAAACCGCCGCACGATCTTCTCATAGACCTTCACATGGCGTTCTGACAGGCGGGACAATCCGCCGATCCCCTGCCCTGTCGGGATGATGGCATAGTGGTCGGTGATCTGTTTATCGTTGGTATAACGGGTCTTCGCGATATTTTTTTGCAGTCCCCCGTCCAGGATTTCCTGTGCAAACCCACGTACCCCGGGAATGGCTGTCAGTCCCCGGATATTTTTCCCGATCTCTTTGGCGATCGCTGTGGAGAGCACCCGGGCATCCGTTCGCGGATAGGTGACTAGCTTCTTCTCATAGAGATCCTGTACCGTTTTCAACGTCTCATCGGGACTTAGCTTCATAGTTTTGGCGCAGACATTCTGCAGTTCGGCCAGGTTGAACAACAGCGGCGGATTCTTCTTCTCCGTCTTTCTCTCCCGCCGCACGACCTGTGCTTCCCAGGGACCGTTTGAGATAACAGGAGGCGTACCTTCCTCACGAAGAACGGCGATCAGCTTCTCTGCGTCCGCACGCTCCCGGAAGCCATTCTCCCGGTAGAGTGCCGGATGCTGCCAGTAACGGCTCCCTTCCACAGCCTTCCACTCCGCTTCAAATTCCTGTCCCTCAAGCTCGGTCCGAGCCAGCACCCGGTTAAACGGCGGCTTAGCAATGTCCCGCGTCTCCCGCTCCCGGCGGCC
>JAJQDL010000112.1 GCA_021202235.1 Lachnospiraceae bacterium | reverse complement strand
CGGTTTTCATCCGAGAAGCTGTCGTGCACGCCGACACGAATTATCTGATCCGTAGAACTGATATCCGCCGACAGTAATTCCATCGCCTCGCTGAGTCCCGCTGCCGACATCAGGGCGTCATAATCCCCCTCTGTCAGCGCCTGTTCCAGGTTGCTCATGCCCTCGTCCATCTGGATATATCCCGGCGAAAGAATGATCGAAACGTCGTCCCGTCCTGTTTCGATCTCAGTAAGCTCCGTAATCTGTGCCAGATCCTCGACCGACTCGCTGTATGTCAAATCCAACTCCTCTGCCAGCGTGTCCAGCATCCCACAGACACGGGTGGACTGCATGTAGTTGACCGCCTCGCCTGCTCCGCCGGTGACAATCAGGAAGCTCTTCGCGCCGTCAGCCACAAAGGTCTCCGCCATCTCTGCACCGGCTTCGTATTCCTCCTCCGTATCCGGCCCGATAGCACCCAGAAACCAGGGGTTCTCCTTCACCGCTTCGTACTCCTCATCACTGAGAGAGGCGGAACCGAGCACATAATACATCTCATTCTCCGCGCAGGCTGCCAGCACAGACTCCAGATCCTCTCCATAAAAGGAAATGATCCCCTCCACGCCCTCTGCCTTCATCTCTTCGATGAAGGCGACTTCGTCCTCCGCCGTATTCAGATCGTCCGAAAGCAGGAATTCCACCGGAAAGCCGGCTACGATGTAGTTCCGATAATAGTCATAAAACATGGAAAGCTCCGGGTCTGTCGTCGAATAAACCGCCACGCCAATCCGGTGATACACCTCGGCCTCCTGATCCGCCTCACTCTCTTTCGTGCCGCAGCCGGTCAGAGACAGCAGCAAAATGATCAGCAGCAGACTTCCGAGCCGCATGCTTCTCCGTTTCATTTCCATCCTCCCCCTTCGTCACGCGTACAGGTGGCAGGCCACCTGATGATTCTCCTCGATCTGCCGCAGCACCGGGTGCTCCTTCCTGCAGATCTCCATGCAGCGGTCACAGCGGTTCTGGAAAGGACAGCCCGTCGGCACATCCAGCGGACTCGGAGCTTCGCTCTCGATGCTCTCGATCGGCTTATCAAAATCCATCTTCGGATCGAAGATAGCTCCCATCATGGCCTGCGTATAAGGATGTACACACCCCGCAGCGACCCGCTCCCCAGGCAGCACTTCCACGATATTTCCCAGATACATGACCGCCATCTGATGGGCGAAGGACTGCACCAGCGCCATATCGTGGCAGATAAAGCCCAGAGCGATATTCTTCTCCCGCTGCAGCTTCACTAGGAGCTCGATGATATTTTTCTGCACCGACACATCCAGCGCCGAGGTCGCCTCGTCGCAGAGAATGATCTCCGGCTCCAGGGCCAGAGCCCGGGCGATGCCGACCCGCTGCCGCTGTCCGCCGCTCATATTGTGCGGGTAGCGGAGCGCGAAATCTCCCGGCAGCTCCACCATTTCCAGATATTTCCGGGCGACCTTGTCCTTCTCATTCCTCTTGATACGCCCAAAATTCAGCAGCGGTTCGCAGATGATATCGCGGATCCGCATCTTCGGGTTGAAGGCCGCCGCCGGATCCTGGAAGACCATCTGGATGTGCTGCCGGTGCTGGCGGAGCGCCTCGCCCTTCAGCTTCGTGATATCCCGGCCATGATAGAGGATCTCCCCTTCCGTGGGAGCCTCCAGGGAAACCAGCATACGCATGAAGGTACTCTTGCCGCAGCCGCTCTCCCCGACGATGCCCAGTGTGCGCCCCCGGTAAATATTCAGGCTGACGTCGTTGTTCGCCACCAGCGTCCGGCCGTTCGAGGCCGGGTATTTCTTCGTAACGTGCTTTGCCTCCAGAATCAGTTCCCGTGTCTCAGACAAATCGCTCACCTCCGATCGAAGGCACACTGGCCAGCAGGTTCTCTGTGTAGGCGCTCGACGGGTGATTCAGGATCTCGTCCCTGGTTCCCGCATCGACGACCCGCCCCTCCTTCATCACCAGGATCTTATCCGCCATGTAGGCGGCCACGCCCAGGTTGTGCGTCACCACGATAATACTCGTATTGTACTGATCGCGCAGCGCCATCATCTGGCGCACGATCTGCGCCTGCGTGGTCACATCCAGCGCACTGGTCGGCTCATCGCCGAGCAGCAGCTTCGGCTGAAAGGTCATCGCCATGGCTATCCCCACACGCTGCCGCATGCCGCCGGAGAGCTGGAACGGATAGCTGCGCATGATGTTGTCGCCGTTCGGCAGACGCATCCGCTCCAGCATCTCTACACCCCGGTTCCAGGCGTCCTTCTTCGACATTTTCTCATGGGTGCGGATATATTCCACATACTGCGACCCGATCCGGCGGATGGGGTTGATCATGGCGCCGGAGTCCTGAAAGATCATGGATATCTCCGTGCCGCGCAGGTTCCTCCACTCTTCTTTGGAATAGCCGAGCAGGGATTTCCCTTCAAATTGTATGTCGCCGGAACTCACATAACCGCCGCCGGGCAGGCAGCCCAGAATCGCCCGGATCACGGTCGATTTGCCGCTGCCGCTCTCGCCGACGATGCTGACGATCTCGCCCTGCTTCATTTCCAGGCTGATCTCCTGCACCGTCGGCACCGGATTCTTTCCGTAGGTAATCGAAACATCCCGTATACTCAGCATTGAAATCTATCCTCCCTGAACCCGGCCGCATGGCCATCACGGATCCCCTTGCGGGACCTCCCTGAACCAACCGCATGAATTCCTGTCTCAGCCCACTGGCGCCCAGTCGGTGGTGATCCAGGTGTAATCCAGCGGATACATCTTCACGCCGGTGATCACGCTGTTATTGTAGGTGATCGAGCTGTTATAATATCCATGAACGATCGTCGCTGCGTCGTCGATCAGAATCTGCTGCATTTCCACATACAGCTCCATCTTCTCGTTCTCGTCGGTGGAAACGATCAGCTTCTCATAGGCGGCGTCATATTCCTCGTTGCTGTAATAGCCGTAATCCTGCGAGTTGCCGCTGTAGAAATTACCCAGGAAGGCGTCGGGATTGCCGGTGGGCACGATAATTGCATTGGAAGACACCATATCGAAATCTCCGGCGATCTGCAGTCCCAGGATCGTGTCATAATCCTTCACCTGATAATCCACACCGATGCCGATGCTGTTCAGCACCGTCGCTATGGCCTCCGCAAAGGTCTGCAGCTGGCGGCTCTCAAAGGTCAGATAAACCAGATTGATATTCTCCCCGTCGATCTCCCGGATACCGTCTCCGTCGGTATCCACGATTCCAGCCTCATCGAGCACCTCCACGGCCTTGTCCAGATCATATTCATAGGGGTCGGTCAGCTGATCGTAGCCGAAATCCATCGAGGAAGGAAGCACTGAGCAGCCGGCCGTATAGATACCGCCCACGGTGATATTGCACATGGTCTCATCGTCGATCGCATACTGGATGGCCTGGCGCAGCGCCTCGTTGCCCAGCATACCCTCAAAGTTGAAATAGGTATTGGCGAGGCGGCCTCCGGCGGTGCTCTCCACGGTGTAGGCGGAATCTGCCTTCAGTGTCTCCAGATCGCTGGCCGTGGTCACATTTTCCACGACATCCACATCACCGCTCTGAATCGCCAGCGCCTTGGTCGTGCTGTCAGTCATGTAAATCGCGGTATATCCATCATAAGGAACTTCCCCGTTCCAGTAGGTCTCATTCTTCACGAAGGTCTTGGACGTGGCTTCAACGTAGCTCTCCAGCACATAAGGGCCGGTGCCGATCACGGAATCTACGACGCCCTCTTCATAGGAATCCACATCGATGACCGCGAAGTAGGGGTAAGCCAGGATTCCCTTGAGATTCGTCGTCACATCACTGCAGACCACAGTGATCGTGCCCGCCTCATCGTCCGCTGTGAAGGTAGGATCAGGCAGGTACTGGGAAGGGGCGGAAGAGCTTCCGGCCGCTTCCTTCTCATACATCATCTCCCAGCAGGCCACCACGGCCGAGGCGGTCAGCTCCTTGCCGTTGGAGAAGGTGATGCCGTCGCGGATGTGCAGCGTCCAGGTAATATAATCGTCGGTCGTCGCCTCATCGCAGAGGTTCTCCTGCGCCACCGCGTCCTCGTCAAAGGCGAACAGCGTCTCACCCACACCGAAGCGCACCAGAGACCAGGCCGAGTTCACGTTGACGGAGGGATCGATGTACTCCGAGAAATAATCGCAGCCGAAGGTAAATGTGCCGCCGCTTGCGGTGGTCGTCGCATCCGCCGAGGCTCCGGCCTCCGCCGTCGTCGCCGCAGACGCCGTGCCGTCGGTGTCCGAACTGTCCCCGGAGCTGCCGCAGGCCGTCATGGACAGAGCCAGAACCGCCGCCAGCGCCAGAGCTGCACATCTTTTCATCTTCTTTGTCTTCATCATCCGTTTCCTTCCTTTCATATAAGAATGCCCTGAAAACGGGCATATCCGTTCACTGTATATCCGCTGCCTACTCGTGCCGGGGGTCCAGCACATCCCGCAGGCTGTCGCCCAACAGGTTGAATACCACGACCGTGATGAAAATGGCGAGACCGGGGAAGACCATCAGCCAGGGGGCCGCCGTCATGTAGGCGCGTCCCTCGTTGAGCATCAGGCCCCACTCTGCCGTCGGAGACTGGGCGCCGAACCCCAGGAAAGAGAGTCCCGCGATCTCCAGCATCATGCTGCCGATATCCGTAAATCCGGTAATCAGAATCGTGGGAAGGACATTCGGAAGCATATATTTATACAATATGTAGGACGTCCGTGAACCCGTCACGCGGGCCGCCGCAATGTAGTCCCGGTGCCGGATCTTGATGACCAGGCTGCGGGCCAGACGCGCATATTTCGTCCAGCTGACGATGGCCAGAGCAATAATAGCGTTCTTGATGTTCGCCCCCAGGATTCCGGCGACCGCGATGGCCAGCACCATACCGGGGAAGGAGATCATCATATCGGAAATACGCATGATGACCGCATCCACTATCCCGCCGAAATATCCGGCGACGATACCCAGGAAGGTTCCCACGACCATGATGATACACACCAGCGTCAGGGATGCGCTCAGGGAGGTCCGGGCGCCGTAGATAACCCGCGAGAACAGATCCCGCCCCATCTTGTCCGTGCCGAACCAGTGTTCCGCGCTGGGCGCCTGTACCGCGTCGGCGAGAACCGCCTCGTAGGGGTCATGCGTCGCGATGAGGGGCGCGAAGACCGCCACGCCGATGACGCACAGAGCCAGGAGGAAGAACACCGTAAAGCCGGGATATTTTTTTACAAAATCCTTGATTTTCTTCACCATGTCCTCACCTCTTTTCTCTCGTCCGGGGATCCAGGAACCCGTAGGAAATATCCACCAGAAGGTTGACGACCATATAAATCAGAGCGATCCACAGCACGTAACCCTGAATCAGAGAGTAATCCATCGAAGTAATGGCGCTGACCGCCAGACTCCCCAGTCCGGGATAGGAGAAAATGACCTCCACCACGGCGGTGCCGCCCAGCAGCGAGCCGAAGGACAGACCCAGCATGGTGATCAGAGGCAGGATGGAATTGGGCAGCACGTGCCGCCAGAGAATGACGCTCTCACGGATGCCCCGACAGCGGGCGCCGACCACATAGTCCTGATTCAGCTCCTCGAGGAAGGCTGTCCGCACCTGCCGCGTGTATTTGGAGGCCATGGCGAAGGCCAGCGTCACAGCGGGCAGGACCAGCTGCTTCCACCCATGGCCCGCCGAGACCACAGGCAAAATCCCCAGCTGCACAGCGAAGATATACATCAGCATCAGGCCCACCCAGAAATTCGGCATCGACACGCCGAAGAAGGACAGGCCGCGCACCAGGTAATCTGCCACGCCGCCCTGATGCGTTGCGGAGAGAATCCCCAGCGGCACCGACACGACCAGCATCAGGGCCAGAGACACCAGAGCCAGCTTCATCGTCGGCCAGAGCCGCGCCAGCAGCAGCTGAGACACCGGCTTGCTGAAGGCGTAGGAGGTTCCGAAATCGCCGTGCAGACAATTCGTGAGCCAGTTCACATACTGCGTCAGAAAGGGCTCATTCAGTCCCAGTGCCTCCCGCGTCTGCTCCATAATCTCCTCACTGGGAATCGTCCCGCTGGCTGCATACATGGCCCGCACCGGATCGCCGGGAGCCAGATATGTCAGCGCGAAGGTCAGGAAGCTGATCCCGAAAAGCACAATAATGATCTGAAGAAGCCTTTTTGCCAGCTCGCGTTTCTTCATGGATTTCTCCTCTCCATCTTCTTTAACTTTGCATCGATTCATCCTGTGACACCACAGGCGTCCTTTGTAGGGTAAGCAGTGCAATTTGGGCAAAAATGCGTGAATGAACATGGATTGATTCTTCTTCGCGGGGATATATGGGACAGATTTTCCCATGGGAAGTGTTTTCTGCATCAGAAAAAAGCTGCTTCTTATCCTCGTAAGAATCATCTCAAAAATCGTCTGCAAGCAGTTCTCCTGACTTGAGATCATCGCTTCAGAGCGCCTTCCCAGGCTTGCCTTACGGCCATGCCCAGTGGCATCTTTGCTCTGAAACTCCCTGATACAGTGACGGGATCGTGCCGGACTCTAACCGGCTTCTCTATGAATCCTTGCGGAACTTGCAGCGGCTGGTTCAAAACCAGCATATTAAAAATTTATATATCGCAGAATAATCATTATCCTGTCGATTCTTTATTGTTATAAACCTTTTGAAATGAAAAGTCCAGCAATTTCCTTCCTATATTGTGTAGGAAATGTGTTTTTCTGATTGATTATGTTTCTGTCTTCTGTGCGGGGCGGAGAGGAATTTAAGTCGGCATCGTCATGCCGGTGGACATCAATTGGTGCCGTCTCTCGACCGGCCCGCGGTCTATGCTGACGCAGTGCCTCGCCCCTTAAGTCAAGGCCCGGGAAGCCCTTCGGCCTCCCGGTGATAATTCCTCTACTGGATATCCGTATCTTCGCTCACCCAATAATAATCTGCCGGTGTGCTGGTAATTCCGCTGACATTCGCCTTTGTAACGAAATTCATAATCGGGTAGCAGAAATAGATACACACACTTTCGTCCATCAGAATCTGCTCCGCTTCCTTCACCAGCTCCACACGCTCATCCGCATCGGACGTACCGCTCAGTTCACTGACAATCGCGTCGAACTCTTCATTGCTGAAGCCAAAGGAATTATAGGTGCCGTCGCTGGTAAAATAAGTCGTGAGATGGCTTTCCGGATCACCAATATTCATAATATTAATACTCACACAGCACAGATCATAATCGCCGCTCTTCAGCAAATCCATGACTGTCTGAGAATCGTACACCTGCGGAGTGATCTTGATGCCGAGATTCATACACTCTGCCTGCATCGCTTCCACAACGATCTGCTGTTCCGGACGGCCCGTATAATAGACGAAGGTCAGATCAATCTTCTCCCCATCCGGCGTCTCACGGTAACCGTCTCCGTCAATATCGAGATATCCGGCATCATCCAGAAGCTGAACTGCACTTTCCGGATCATAGGCATTGATATCCGTCAGTTCATCATAGCCATAGTTGGACGCAGAGGTTACCAGCGTCTTACCGGGGACATACTGGCCGCTCAGGAGAGACTCACAGTAGGTCTCGCGGTCAATATACCGAAGGAGCGCCTGGCGAAGCACTTCATCGCCCAGCACGCCATTCTGATTCATGAAGCCATGTGTGGTGCGCCCGCTGGCGGTCCGAATCACATTATAATTCGAATCATTTTCAAAATCGCCGACAGCCGTCATACTGAGATTATACACTGCGTCCACATCCCCCGACTGCAGGCTCATCGTCAGAGTTGACTGATCCTCTGTATACACAAAGGTGATCTGATCCATGGCAACATCCCCGGCCCAGTAGTTCTCGTTCCGGACAACGGTAATCTCCTTGGTCGTCACATCAAAGGAACCAACCACAAACGGCCCTGTTCCAACGGGTCCTTCGTCCGCGATGTTCGTCATATCGACCGATGTATCAATGATGACAAACAACGGATCCGCCAGTTTATTCGGCAGGATCGGCTCCGCTTCAGCCGTGGTAATTATCAAAGTCTGACCATCTGCCTCAATCGACTCGTAAGTGAAATACTCCGGTCCTCTGGTACCATTTTCAAAAACATTTTCAATGGAAGCCTTCACAAGCTCCGCTGTCAGCTTCGTGCCGTTGGAAAAAACCACATCGTCCCGAATCGTGAAAGTCCAGACTGTATTGTCCTCAGACGCCGTATAATCGTCCTCCACCAGCCAGCCGGACACAGAAAAATCATCATCAAACTTCGTCAGTGTCTGGCCGATACCAAAGCGGACTGTATACCAGCCATCATAATTCAGCACCGGATCCAGCGTCGTGCAGCTCTGCCCTGTCCCGATTACCATGCTTTTCTCGCCCGTTGTTGCAGAGACCTCCGCGGCAGAGGTCTCCGATGCGGCGGTTCCCTCCGTCGCCCCGGAGCTGTCCGCAGAACTGCTGCCGCAGCCGGTAAGCAGCGTTCCCAGCATAACCACGCTAAGCAGAAGGCTTAGCACTCTTCCTGTTTTTCTCATCACTTTCTCCCTTTTGAATATGTTTTTCCCTTCTATGACGAAGAATTCCAGAACATAGAGAGTATAAGCGATAGAATTTCCTGCTGCAAGCCACCCCCGGGGTTCCGTTTTTGACATTTTCCCCTGCAATTATTCGTGCCGCAGCGCATCGATGGGGTTCAGATTCGCCGCCTTCATGGCCGGAAACAGACCGAAGAGGATGCCGCCCAGACTGGTCAGCACCGCCGCCTTGTTGCCGGCACCGGTCATGGAGTCCGTATCCACAGCCCGCAGCACCGCCACTGTATCCTCTGTATCACCGCCGCCAGCGCAGCCCGTCAGACCCAGTCCGGCCGCCAGCGCCAGCAGAACCAGCGTCCTCCCTGTCTTATTCATCACGAAAATCCCCTTTCCCCGGTCCTTGGCCGTCATCCGCCTGCCCCGGTCTTTGTCTGACCAGTTTAGCAAAAATTTTTAAGTAAATACGAAACAGATTCTGAAGATTTCTTTAAGGTGATACAAAAAGAGGCATCCCTCCGCGTCGCGGATTGGGATGCCCCATGCTTCTTTCGATTTTGTTTTTCACTGAACCTTAGTCCAGCTTTACGCCCTTCAGCAGATCGCCCAGGTTCGTGGTCGCCTTGCCGGTCTCCTTGTAGTTAAAGAAATCTCTCTCCTCGCGGTCTCTGTGATCGCGGGGTCCTCTGGAGGGACGATCGCCGCTGCGGGCAGGCGCTTCCTGCAGAGCCTTCATGCTCAGGCTGAGCTTGCCTTCCTTGATAGCGATGAGCTTCACCTGGACTCTCTCGCCCTTCTTCAGAACATCAGAGGGCTTCTCCACTCTCTTATAGCTGATCTGGGAAACATGCAGCAGACCGGACAGACCATTGTCCAGATTGATGAATGCGCCGTACTCCATCAGGGAATCCACGGTGCCTTCCATCACATCGCCGACCTTGCAAGCCTCCATCGCGGCCGCCTTCGCTTCCTTCTGGCGGATCTTGATGGCCTCGCGGGCGGACAGGACCAGCTTCTTGTTCTCCTTATCCGCGGTGATCACAACGACCTCCACGGTCTTTCCCTTGTACTCTTCCAGGTTCTCCACGTAGCCGGTGGACAGCTTGGACGCGGGGATAAATCCGCGGACATCGTCCACATAGGCGACGACGCCGGCCTTCACCGCGCTGTCGACCTTGACGGGGAAGATCGTCTTCTCCTTCAGCATCGTCTCGAACTTATCCCACACGGGGTCTTCATTGGGCGGACCCTGCTTGATGGACTCTTCCAGTTCCGCGGCATAGCTCTCCATGGACTCGGTGGGAGTCTCCGCTGCAGCGGTCTCAGCTGTCTCTGCCACGTTCTCGACGGTCTCGACCGCCGCTTCCTCTACAACCTGTGCTTCTTTACACATGCCAAAAACCTCCTACGTACCGGTATTATTTCCCTAAATTTTGTGTCTGAGTGTCAGGAACGGGAAATAACCCCTGGGACTTCCACACTCCACAACGTACGTACTCCGATGTATTATACCATTCTCGTCTGCGTATTTCAATTCTTTTTGCCATTTTCAGGGGACTTTCCAGGGAATTTTTCCGGGGAAAGTCCCCTGATTTTCGTCACACAGCCGGTGATTTGTACATAAGATACGGTATACGCTCCCGCAGCGGGGCGGAAAATCCCATCCGGCCGGGTGTTCACATACAGGCGGCCATGGCCGCCGCTACATAGCGGCGCCCGGCATCGGAGGGAGCTCGCCGGCCTGTTTCACCAGAAGAAGCCAGGTCCCGGCCTCCGGTTCTCCGGTCAGTTCCGGATTCACCTCGTAGATTCTCTCCACCGTCGTATAATATTTCTTGGCGATTTTCCACAAAGTATCCTCCGGCTGCACCAGATAGCCCACCACGCCGGCCTCCCGCCGGATCTTCTCTTCTTCATAGGGAACCAGCGACACGTCGGAGACCAGGCGTACCGTCTCCGGCCGGAGGATCAGCGTCTCCAGAGCGATGGAAGCCCGGACCTCCGCCTCATTTCCTCCCAGCATGAGAACATTCAGGGATTCCAGCTGCGGATGCACCTGGAAGATGCAGCCGCTCTCGATCCCGCGGGCCTCCACCAGATGCTGGAAGGGCAGCGTGCCGCGTATCGACTGCAGAGGATGAAGATCATCCGCAGTCATCACCAGCATTGAGATGTGAAGTGCCCCTTCGACGGACAGGCCCTCCTCTGTCGCCCGCATTTCATCCAGAACGACCTCCCCCGCACCGTAACAGATCTGCAGGAGCTTCTCCTCACCGGAGAGGTTCATCCTCTCATCGATCCGGCAGGAAGCGCTGTTGCGGACCAGGATCTGTGTGAGCCGCGTCTCCCGCTCTGTCAGGACCGCTTCTCTGGATGGAGAGTAGAGATCTGCTACAACCTCCTCCCGGGACTCCTGATAGAGCTTCAGCGTAAGGCCAAGCAGCGCCTCCATTTCCAGAACGCGGCGTTCCTCATCGCCGTCCTCCTCCGCCTCCCAGTCACAGCGACTCACCTGAACACGCAGATCCAGAATCATCCCGGATGTACAGCCGTCGACCTCCACCTCCCCCTCGAAGGGCACGGAGAATTCACACCACTGCACCGGCATCTGGGCATCCTCCGCCTGATACAGCACAAATCCGGCCAGCTCCCCCCGCAGGCTGACCTGCCCCTCCTCCGGCCGCGCCTCGCAGCGGCACAGGCGGGTATCTGTCCAGAGGATCTCCCGGATATTCGGTTTATTTCCGGAGAGCTTCACCTCCTCCCGCACGCGGTAGGTTTCCCGCCGCGAAACAGCAATCTGCGTCACGGGAAGATCGCGCAGCTTCTTCTCAACCGGTTCCTCACAGTGAACGCCGCTGATCAGCTCCTCCCTCTCCAGTGCCTCCGCCTGCACCGTCACGGAAAGGATTGCCTGGATGCGAAGCTTCCGCGAATGCACCATTTCCACGCTCAGATCCTCCAGCACCCAGTCTGCCGTCACGGTGTCCCGGTCCCCGGCGCCGGGCAGAGAAAGGCTTTCCGTAAAGGGAAGATCGACCGCCAGCGCCGTCAGGCTCTCCTTCTCCTCCTCTGTACCGTACAGGATCTCCGTCCGCAGGTGACCGCTTAGAACTCCCTTCTCCCCGCTGCAATGTATCTCCTCCAGCTCCACCGTCCCCCGAGACAAGATGATGCGCCCCACATCCGGCCGGGCATCCGGCACATTCCGGTCCTCATCCATGGTCACCTGCACAACGGCCCGGCCCGTAGGCCGACTCATGTAGATATATTTTCTGTCAAGCTCCATTTGGCAAACTCCCCTCTTTCCGCTTTATCGAAATACCACCGGCTCCTCCCGCAGCGCTGTCTTGATGACAATGACCGGTTCCGAGCCCTCCGACTCACCCTCCTCTGTCGTATCCGGACCGATCAGCTCCGTATCCAGAACAATCGTGTTCTCGGTCAGATAGAATTCCTTCACCTGGATGCTGTAGCCTCCGGTCTCCTGCGCTCCGTAGCCACAGACCAGATACAGCGCGTCCGAAGTGCTGTAGGTCAGCCGGAAATCGCCGGAGCGTTTCTCCTCGATGACCGACGCCAACTCCTGCGGAATCTCCTGATCCGCCACCACCGTATAATCCAGATCCGCCACCTTCGTCTCACTGTCGCTGCTGCACCCGGTCAGCAGGAAAACCACCGCCAGAAAGACCGCCCATATTCTCACCGCCTTCATATCTCCCGTCATGCCTGTCTGATGGTAACCTATGCGGGATCGTTGCCAAATATGATGATACAAGGAACAAAAAGTCATGAATCGAATGCTTGCATTCGTATTCATGACTTTGGGTTCCGCAACAACATGAGAAAGTAGCCATTTTGGCCAATATATTGGCCAAAATGAGCG
>JAJQDL010000146.1 GCA_021202235.1 Lachnospiraceae bacterium | reverse complement strand
GTGTACACAGTTCCTCTTCTGATAAGTTCAGGGCGTGCCCGAATGCGGTACACTGGGCCCGGTTTGACGGGGTGTGCCGCCCGGTTCGCCAGTAGCGAATTTTCAGAGTGGAGGAAGGATTTTGCGGCAGCGCCGCGTACATCTTGGAGTAAATAAGCTCATCGACCTCGGTTTTCCGGAATATTCCCTCCTTCTGCTGAAAACGGGTGTACATTTCATTCAGCCAGAGAATTTCCGGTCGTTTTATCTTCCCTTCCTCTGCGCAGGATACCAGGATGGCATCCAGGCTTGCTTTCGTTTTATGAGTGATCATTTTCACAATTTTCCCCCTGGATTTTTTTGAAATAGAGAAGCAGGCCGATCAGTGCCGGAATACCCCATTTGGCGGCGGCGGACCAGCAAACTGCGATATAACCAAAGGCAGGAATCAGAAGCCAGGCAAAGAGAAGGTTGATCACGGCTTCCGTACCGCCTAAGAGCGGAAGGACCCAGTAGATGCCCAGAGACTGCAGGACATTCCGGCACAGCATATAGCAGCTTACCAGCGGAAGTGCCAGGGCCTGAATGCGAAAAACCAGGCAGGCTGCAGCGAGACTCTCGGCGGCCAGCTTTGTTCCGGCAAGCAGACGGATCAGCGCCGGGGCGAAGGCCAGTGCGATCAGAATGTAGAGGCCGCAGAGAATGAAGGAGCTGATGAGCAGCCGACGGTTCCATACTCTCATGACAGCCAACTGTTTTCGTTCTTTGTTCTGGCCTGTAATCAGTCCTGCGGTCACGGCGCAGGCGCTCAGAGACGACATGAGCAGGTCAACCGGTGTCTGCCCGTAGGAGTAGCCGGTGAGAATATCTTCGGGCAGGGTATTGATACGCCGGTTGAATACGAAGGCTCCCAGGCCGATGATGACCATCATGAGAGATTTGCTGCAGCCGTTTTTGAAAAGCTCACTGCAGACGGGACGAGAGGGGAGACAGGGGTGGAGGAGCAACTCCCTGCCGGAGGAATGGAGCAGCATCCAGATGATCAGAATCACTGCTCTGCCGATATGCAGAAAAAGGACCGCCAGAGCGGAGGCTTCGACGCCCAGACCGCCCCAGGTAATCAGACCGATCATCACGAGAGTCTGCAGGACGACACCCACCGTGGACAGGAGCGCCGGTACCCGGCTCTCCCCGAAGGCTTCGACCACCTGAATCAGCAGGTTTTCCAGTCCCCAGAAGCCGCCGACCATCAGGATGACGGTCATGTAGGGCTTCGCGTTCTCTCTCATGTAGTCCGGAACATTAGCCAGCGTCATGACCGGCTCCGAGAGTCTGCGCATAATCTGGATCACTGCTATCATGGCCAGGAAGAAGAACAGAGCCCCCACACAGAGCGCCTCCCGCTGCCGCCGCTGATCCGCGGAGCCGACGCAGCGGTTGATGTAAAAGCCAAAGCCCGTGGTCGTACTCACGCAGATGTAATTCTCCATGGCCAGACAGGCGCTGCAGGCTACGATGACGGACAGTGCCCCGGCATCCAGATATCGCCCCGTCACCGCAGCACTGACGACGCTGTAGCTCTGCGTCAGAATCGTGGAGAGAAACAGCGGAATCAGAAATCCGTAGACCTTTCGGTTGGTCAGTTCCTCCGCAAAGTTTTTCATTTAACATTCCCCTTCTCTCTGTGTAAACTATTCACACCGTTAAAATAACATTTTTATGCAGTCACGGCAATCAAGTGAATTTTAACAATTGAAAATTTTTTTTCCTGAAACTGTTAAAATCTACTTCGATGAAAAAACGGGGGGTATAGATACTCATTTTCTTCACCTCCGCGCGGTTCCGGCTGAGGAAATCGGCCAGGATTCCCTCCCGGATACATTCGGTGATCGCCTGTCCTACCGCATCTTCCGGCTTCTGTGTCTCGGCATATCGCCGGACACACTGTTGGTCCGGAATCGGGTCTTTTCCATTGAGTCAAACGAACACGGCAGAATATCATTGAGACGGACGGCACTATTTACTTTTTCCTTGTATTTCTTTATGATATAAGATAAGATGGTTGTCAGAGAAATTTCGAGTGACAGCAAACAAGGCAGAGGTGAAGGCAATCGAACGGATACAGAATCTTGTGGAGAAAAAATTGTCGCAGGAAGTCGTTTGATCAGATAATCTGGAGGAGAGTATGAGTAAAGTATTCAATGTGACTGCGAATTGTGATCCGCAGAGGCATTATATGGTGGACATCACCGAGCGCCTGAAAAAAATCAGGGAGATGGTGGACCGAGGGGAATATTTCACGATTAATAGAGCCCGGCAGTATGGGAAGACTACAACGCTTATAGCATTGGCGGATTACCTGAAAGATGATTACCAGGTTGTCAGAATTGACTTTCAGCGGTTGCAGGGAACAGACTACATTGATACAGAGCATTTTGTGAGAGGGTTTTCCAGACTGATCTTAAAGGCTGTGCAGGAAACAGACATGTCGGATGATTTAAAGAATCAGTTGAAACGTTTTGCAAATAATGAAATTTTATATGCCAATTTTGACGAGTTGTTTGATATTTTCAGCACGTGGTGCGGACAGTCAGAAAGACCGGTGCTGCTTATGATTGATGAAGTAGATCAGGCGTCTAATTATCAGGCTTTTCTGGATTTGCTTGCTCAACTCCGTGCGAGCTATATTGATCGGAATGTATTTCCGACTTTTCAATCGGTGATTCTTGCGGGTGTATATGACATTAAGAATCTGAAAAGCAGGTTTGTATTAAATGGAGAACACAGCACAAATAGTCCGTGGAACGTTGCTGCTGATTTTTTGGTGGAGATGAGTTTTTCCGCAAAGGAAATCGCAGGGATGCTTCAGGAATATGAAAACGATTATGCAACCGGCATGGATATACCGATGATCTCAGAATTAATATATGATTATACCTCTGGTTATCCTTATCTGGTATCCCGAATCTGCAAATTGCTGGATGAACAGATATGCGGGACAGAACTTTTCCCGGACAGACCTGCAGCATGGACGTCCGCGGGAATCATAGAAGCGGTTGGCCGACTGGTCTCGGAGGACAATACGCTGTTCGGGTCGCTTGAGGATAAGGTGAATGCGTATCCTGATCTGAGAGAGTTCCTGCAATGTCTGCTGATGAATGGGAAAGAAATCAGTAATGTGCCGGGAAATATTGCAATCGGAATTGCAAAGATGTTTGGATTTATCAGGATAGAGAATAATAAGGTGGTCGTCGCAAACCGTATTTTCGAGATGCGCCTTTATAATATGTTTCTGGCATCTGCAGAGATGCAGAGAAGTCAGATGTATACACTGGGTGATCGGGATAAGTATCAGTTCATTAACGAAAATGGTCTTGATATGGAATTGATCCTGGAACATTTTGTGACAATATTTGATGATCTGTATGGAGACCGTTCTCAAAAATTCCTGGAAGATGACGGCAGAAGATATTTTCTTCTGTATCTGCGCCCAATCATCAACGGTACAGGAAATTATTATATCGAATCCAGGACCCGCAATCAGGAAAGAACAGATGTAATTGTGGATTATCTGGGCAGACAGTATGTGATTGAACTTAAAATCTGGCGGGGTAACTCCTATAATGAACGTGGTGAAAAACAGATTATGGCGTATCTCGATTATTATCATCTGAACAAGGGATACATGATCAGCTTTAACTTTAACAAAAAGAAAAAAATCGGGGTTAATAAGATCACTTTAGGTGATAAAATGCTGATTGAGGCCGTGGTATGAAGTGCGAACCCCATTTTCCGGCGCAGGGAGCGTGGAGGGAAAGGAGTCTTGAGAAGAGCCGCAGCGTTTAAGATGGATCAAAAAAATGTTCCGAAAAAGAAAAAAAGTGCTTTACGAATTTCCAAGTCTGTGCTATAATCTCTTTCGTTGCATGGAAATGTAGCTCAGCTGGGAGAGCATCTGCTTGACGTGTAGAGGGTCGCAGGTTCGAGTCCTGTCGTTTCCATCTCATAAGCCTCAGAGGCCGCGGAGAACGCGGAGCTGAGGCTTTTTTCGTCCATAGGCAAATCTTTCGGCGAAGGATTGATTTCCCTGCGGGCTTTGTTTATAATGTCTTTATCTTTGTGAGATTTGAAAAGAGACGATGATTTTTTTACGTGAGCTGCATGAACGGCTGCTGATTATAATAAGGAAGCGAGGATGATCTTAAGACATGAAGACGCTGAGAGAACTGTTGGACGGCATGGGCTATGAACTGGTGAAGGGAAGCCTGGATGTGCCGGTGGGAGATATCATATATGACTCCCGGAAGGAATGCAGAGGGGATGTCTTCGTCTGCATCCGCGGTACGAAGATCGATTCCCATGATTTTATCCCCGATGTGGCGGCGCGGGGCGCTGCGGCGGTCATTATTGAGCGGGATGTGCCTGTAGAGGCGGATATTACGGTGGTGCGGGTGCCTTCGGCCCGAAAGGCGCTGGCCGAGCTGTCAGCAGCGCATTTCGATCATCCGACCAGGAAGATGACGACGATCGGGCTGACCGGCACCAAGGGAAAGACGACCAGCACCTACATGCTGAAGGCAATCCTGGAGGCGGCCGGCAATAAGTTGGGCCTGGTAGGTACCAACTGTGCAGTGATCGCCGGGGAGCATTTTACGACCAACAATACCACACCGGAGTCCTACGAGCTGCAGCAGTATTTTCACCGCATGGTGGAAGCCGGCTGCGAGTATATGATTATGGAAGTTTCTTCTCAGGGACTGATGATGGATCGTGTGGCCGGGATTCATTTTGATATCGGTATTTTTACGAATATCACGCCGGATCACATCGGACCCGGTGAGCACAGCTCCTTTGAGGAATACCGGGCCTGGAAGGGCGAGCTGTTCAAACGCTGTGATATCGGCATCGTTAATCAGGACGATCCCAACTGTGAGGCACTCCTTGCGGGACACACCTGTGAGATCCGCACCTTTGGGCAGAAGGAGGAGGATGACTTCCGGGCGACGGAGATACAGCATCTGCAGAACGGCAGCTTCATGGGCGTGAGCTTTATTCTGAGCGGAAAATATGGTTCCTTCCCGGTGGAGGTCGGAATCCCGGGATTGTTCAGCGTCTATAACGCGCTGGGAGCCCTCGGTGCGGCGCTGACTCTGGGCATTTCTCAGGAAGCGATCCTGTCGGCGCTGAAGTCGATCCGTGTCAATGGGCGGATGGAACTGGTCTACGCCTCGGATCGTTTCTCGGTGATCGTGGATTATGCGCATAACGGTGTCAGCACCCGGAGTCTTCTGGAGACGCTGCGGGATTATAATCCCAAACGGCTGGTCGTGGTCTTCGGCTGCGGCGGCAACCGCGATCCGCATCGCCGCTATGAGATGGGGGAGGTTGCCGGAGAAATGGCGGATCTCTCGATCGTGACAGCAGACAATTCCCGCTTCGAGAAGGTGGAGGACATCATCGCCGATATTCATATCGGCCTCGATCCGACCGGCGGCGCGTTTGTGGATATCCCGGACCGGCGGGAGGCAATCCGTTACAGCATCGAACAGGCGCAGCCTGGCGATGTGATCGCCATCATCGGTAAAGGGCATGAGGATTATCAGGAGGTGCGCGGTGTTAAGACGCATTTCTCAGACCGGGAGGAGGCGGAGGCCGTTCTCCGTGAACTGGGACTTTGATGCGGGCGAAAAAAGTCAGAAAAGCGGATCCGTGAGACCGGAAATCTGCGATTTTCGCAGTGGAACGTATGTAAAGCTGTCGAAGGTAAACGCTTGCTGTGCATGCCCTGCGGGGTGAGCTTAACAGAGTTGTTCAGAAAGGATATACGATGGGAAGAAGGAGGAAAAGCTACGGAAGAGTCGGCCGACGCGGGCAGAACCAGACCTGGAAGATCGTTCTTCTGGTGGTGCTGGTGGTACTCCTGGTGGGCGTTGTCGTGGCGGCGGCCGTGCTCCTCAGGGAGAATGGAACGGAGTCCGAGACAAAGGAATCCGGTACGGCGGAGAGCACAGAGGCTGAGATCTCCGCGGATTCGCCGGCCGGTGTACTGATCTCGTATTTTGCTCTCGTGGAGGAGGCAGACTATACGGAAATGTATGAGATGCTGGACGCGGACAGCCGGGAGGCGACGAGCGAGGAAGATTTCGTGACGCGCAACCAGAATATCTATGAGGGCATCGACGCCTCAGAGATCACGGTGGAGGTGGCCTCCGTGACGGAGGAGACCGAAGACTCGTCGGAGCACCGATCTGATAGCACAGCGGCAGGAACCACGTTTTCCTATACGGTGACCATGAATACGCGGTCAGTATCACTTATATATGACAATACGACGACCTTTGTACAGGAGGACGAAGAATGGAAGGTGGTCTGGTCAGACAGCATGATCTTTCCTGATCTGACGTCCACCGACAGCGTGAAGGTCTCGACCGAATCGGCGGCCCGGGGAAGCATTTACGACCGGGACGGTGAGCTCCTGGCGGGGACGGGAACAGCCTCTTCTGTGGGGCTGGTCCCAGGGAAGATGGACGACGATTCGGTGTCGCAGCTGGCAGATGTGCTGGAAATCTCCGAGGAGAGCATTGAAAATAAGCTGTCTGCTTCCTGGGTCACGGACGACAGCTTTGTCCCCATCACGACAGTGGAGAAGCTGACAGAGCAGGAGCAGATGACAGACGAACTCTCGGAGGAGACGAAAGAGAAGCAGGAACGTGATGAGGCGCTCCTGGAGATCGCCGGCGTGAAGATCACGGATACGGAGGTGCGCACCTACCCGCTGGGGGAGGCGGCAGCTCACCTGGTCGGATATGTGCAGAGCATTACAGCCGAAGAGCTGGAGGAAGACACGGAGAATGTCTACACCTCGACCAGTCTGATCGGGAAGACCGGCCTGGAAAGCCTCTATGAGGAACGGCTGCGCGGTACGCCGGGACGGAAGATTCGTATCGTCTCGGAGAGCGGCGAGACGAAGAAGATCCTGGCGATCTCCAATGCGAAGGATGGCGAGGATATCACGGTCACCATTGATGCGGATCTTCAGGAGCTGCTCTATGAGCAGTATCAGGACGATGAAAGCGCCACGGTGGCGATGAATCCCTATACCGGCGAGGTGCTGGCTCTTCTCAGCACTCCTTCCTATGATACAAATACGTTTATCCTGGGTCTGTCTCAGGATCAGTGGGATGCGTGGAATGACGACGAGGCGACGCCGCTGGTGAACCGTTTCCGCTCGGTCTGGACGCCGGGTTCGACCTTTAAGACCGTGACGGCGGCCATCGGTCTGACGACCGGGGCTCTGGATGCGGAGACCGATTATGGCTGTGAAGGAGACAGCTGGCAGTATGACGACAGCTGGGGCTCTTACAGTGTGACAACGCTCCATGCCGCCGACCCGGCCACGGTGCAAAACGCACTGGTTCTTTCGGACAATGTGTTCTTCGCCCGGGCCGCCATGACCATCGGGCAGGAGGCACTGACGAGTGCCTGGGACAGTCTGGGCTTCGGCGAGGAGCTGCCATTTGACATCAAAATGACAGTGTCGACGTATGATAATGACGGTGAGATCACTTCCGATATTCAGCTGGCAGACAGTGGCTACGGTCAGGGAGAGATTCAGATCAATATTCTGCATCTGGCGATGATTTACAGTTCTTTCCTGAATCAGGGAGATATCCTGACTCCGAGCCTGGAGATGACCGACGAGATGGAAACTACGGTGTGGAAGGAAGGTGTCTTCAGTGAGGAGGCCTGTGAATTTATCAATGAGGCCCTGACGCAGGTCGTAGAGGATTCGAGCGGTACGGCCCATAAGGCGCAGATCGACGGGCTGGCCCTGGCCGGAAAGACCGGCACGGCGGAGATCAAGTCTTCACAGAGCGATACCAGCGGAACTGAACTGGGATGGTTCGCCGCTTACACGACGGAGCTGTCCGAAGAGGATTCCCTGCTCGTGGTGACGATGGTGGAGGATGTGAAGGACATCGGCGGCAGCGGCTATGTCATGGAGAAGAGCAAAACAATATTTGAAGAATACTGCCTGACGGCAGAAAAAGAGACAGAGACAAGCGAAGAGACGACCGAAGAGGAGGAATAAGAGGATGGAGAAGCAGGAAATTTTAAAATGTGTGGATCATACACTGCTGGCGCAGGGCGCGACCTGGGAGGAGATCCGGAGAATCTGTGACGATGCCATACAGTACGGCACAGCCTCGGTGTGCATCCCGCCGTCCTATGTGGGACTGGTGAAGCAGTATGTGGGGAACAGGATGCGTGTGTGTACGGTCATCGGCTTCCCCAACGGCTACTCGACGACGGCCGTCAAGGCCTGTGAGACGCAGACCGCTCTGGATGAGGGGGCGGACGAGATCGATATGGTGATCAACATCGGCTGGGTGAAGGATGGCCGCTACGATCTGGTGGAAGAAGAGATTCGACATTTGAAAGATATCTGCGGCAGCCAGGTACTGAAGGTGATTATCGAGACCTGTCTGCTGAGCCGGGAGGAGAAGATCCGCATGTGTGAGGTGGTGACGGCGGCCGGGGCAGATTATATCAAGACCTCCACGGGCTTCTCCACGGCCGGAGCGACCTTCGAGGATGTGGAGCTGTTCGCCGCGCATGTGGGAGAGGGCGTGAAAATCAAGGCGGCCGGGGGCATTTCCTCCTTTGATGACGCGGAGCGGTTTGTGGCGCTTGGCGCGTCCCGGCTTGGCACCAGCCGACTGGTGAAGCTGGCGAAGGCAGAGGGCCTGGACTGAGACTTTCCTCAGAAGAAGATGGAGCTCTTCTGTACCGGCATGATGTTTGGTCAGAGAGGCAGGCGGAAGAAGGAGAAGGAGGACGGAACATGACAGATCAGGAACTGGTGGATCGGGCCACAGAGGCCATGAAATATTCATATTCACCCTACTCACATTTTCGGGTGGGAGCGGCATTGCTGGCAGCGGACGGCTGCGTGTATACAGGCTGCAATATTGAGAACTCCTCTTTTTCGGTGACCAACTGTGCGGAGCGGACGGCTCTGTTCAAGGCGGTCAGCGAGGGTGTGCATGATTTTCAGGCCATCGCTGTGGTGGGCGGCACGGACGGGGATCGGAAGGATTTCTCCTATCCCTGCGGCGTGTGCCGTCAGGCACTGACGGAATTTTGCGGACCGGATTTTCGGGTGATCCTCGGGAAAGCGGACGGAGAGATACGGGTTCACACCCTGGAGGAGCTTCTGACGGGATCCTTCACATTGCGGGAGGTGCTGCTGCATGAGGATGTATGATCTGATCGAGAAAAAGAAACGAGGCGGAGCGCTGTCCCGGGAGGAGCTGCATTTTATGGTATCCGGCTTCGTGGATGGCACAATCCCGGATTATCAGATGTCGGCCATGCTGATGGCCATCTGCTTTAAGGGGATGACCGAGGAGGAGACGGTAGACCTGACACTGGAAATGGAATGTTCCGGAGACAGGATGGATCTGTCGGCGATTCCCGGTGTAAAGGTAGATAAGCACAGTACCGGCGGCGTGGGAGATAAGACGACGCTGGTGTTGGCGCCCATTGTGGCAGCCTGCGGGGGCCGGGTGGCGAAGATGTCCGGCCGCGGCCTGGGGCACACAGGCGGGACGCTCGACAAGCTGGAATCGATTCCGGGGCTGACAACCTCCCTGTCTGGAGAGGAATTCTTCCGGGTGGTGCGTGAATGCGGCCTGGCGGTCGTGGGACAGACCGGAAATATGGTTCCCGCGGACAAGAAGCTTTATGCGCTGCGGGATGTGACAGCGACGATCGACTGCGTGCCGCTTATCGCTTCTTCGATTATGAGCAAGAAGCTGGCTGCCGGGAGCGATGCTATCCTGCTGGATGTAAAGACAGGAAGCGGGGCCTTCATGAAGACGCCGGAGGAGGCGCGGAGGCTGGCAGAACAGATGGTGCGCATCGGCCGGGCGGCCGGTCGCCGGACCGAAGCTTTCATTACCAACATGGATATCCCCCTGGGGTACGCCATCGGCAATGCGCTGGAGGTGCGCGAGGCCGTGGAGGTGCTTCATGGCCGGGGACCGGAGGATCTGACGGAGGTCTGTCTGACACTGGCGTCCCGGATGCTGGTTCTCGGCGGCTGCGCGGCAGAGGACGAGGCCCGGGGACGGGCGGAAGAAGCGGTGCGTTCCGGACAGGCTCTTCGTAAGCTGGCGGACATGGTCCATGCGCAGAGCGGAGATGAACGGTGTATCTTCGAACCGGAGCGGCTGACGATTTCGCCGGTACGGCATGAGGTGCTCGCCGAGGCAGACGGATATATCGCCTGCATGGACACGGAAGGGATTGGCATCGCCTCCATGCTTCTCGGAGCCGGACGAAGCCGCAAGGAGGATACTCTTGACTATGGAGCAGGGATCAGTCTGCATCGCAAGAGAGGACAGTATGTCCGGAAGGGCGAGGTACTGGCAGAGTTGTATACTTCGGATGAAGGAAGACTGGCTGCTGCAGAGCAGGAGTTCCGGAAGAGCATCGTTCTGGCAGAAGAGGAGCCGGCGCCGGAACCGCTGATCTATGGGACGGTGCGCGAGCCTGAGGGAGAAGGCGCGTGATGAAGAGAGGGTGTTGTCTGGCACTTGCGCTGACGTTGCTTCTCGCCTGTATGGGCTGTGGCGCGGCGGGAGATTCTGGAGAGACTTCCGTCGGGGCTTCCACGGCGACAATTTCTGAGGATTCTTCTGATTTGGAGGCCGCCTCGTCCGATGCAGCCTCCGGGGCTTTGTTTGCGGGTTTTCAGGAGTCGGATCTGAAGGGACTTATGACAACAGCACGCGAAGAATCCGGGGAAGATGCGGAGCTGCCGGATACAGAATCAGAAAGTAAAGAAGAAGACGAGTCGGAGGATGCCTCTTCCGGGGAGAATGTGACAGAAACAGAGGAGCCGGAGACAGAGTCCCCACGGACCAGTACCTCAGCTCTGATCGTGATCGACCCCGGTCATCAGAGCCAGGGAAACAGTGATACGGAGCCTCTGGGTCCCGGTTCTTCAGAAATGAAGGCGAAGGTGAGCAGCGGAACCAGCGGCGTGGTCTCCGGGCTTGCCGAATATGAGCTGAATCTGGAAGTCTCCCTGAAGCTCCGGGACGAATTGGAAGCACGCGGCTATGAAGTTATCATGACCCGCACCACCAACGATGTGGATATTTCCAATCGGGAACGGGCGGAGATTGCCAACGAGGCGGAAGCCGATGCTTTTATCCGCATTCATGCCGACGGCTCTGAGGACAGCAGTGCGCAGGGGGCAATGACGATCTGCCAAACATCCTCCAATCCCTATAATGCGGCGCTGTACAGTGAAAGCAAGGCTCTCTCTGAGGCTGTCCTGGATGGACTGGTGGCCGCCACGGGCGCTCATTCCCGGGGCGTCTGGGAGACAGATACCATGTCCGGCATCAACTGGGCCACTGTTCCGGTGACCATCGTTGAGATGGGCTTCATGTCCAACGCCGAAGAGGACGCGAAAATGGCCAGCGATGACTATCAGGAGCTGATCGTGCAGGGAATTGCCGACGGGGTGGATCAGTATCTGGGAAACGGCGGCTGAAAACGCATTTTCCGGTTTTTTGTGGCTGTCAATTCTCTCTTGTCCCTGAAAATGATTTGTGTTATAATGGCTCTGTTCATTGAGAAACCTTCCTGGGGTGTTCGAGCACCTTGCCATTTTGAACCTACATTTTGACCTATGGGATTCCTAGATCGCCGGATGGATGCCAGGCCGCCCTGTTGCAGCGGAAGGCTGAAGTCCCGGCTGCGGTTACCCACCTAGCTTTGCTAGGACTCAAAAAGCGGGAACGGCTCTCCGGGAGTTTACAGATTTGTAACATGTTGAACCGACGCATTGAATGTGATATCTTTCTATATGGTAGAGGAACAGACGGGGAGGCGGTTTTTTTATACGCACTCATCATTTGATGGGAGGAGACTATGACAAAAGAAGAACTGACGCTGGAGGTAATCCGGCGTCTGCGGGAGGAGTATCCGGACGCGGACTGTACGCTGGACTATGATCAGGCCTGGAAGCTTCTGGTCAGCGTGCGCCTGGCTGCCCAGTGTACGGATGCCCGGGTGAATGTGGTGGTAGAGAAGCTCTATGAGAAGTTTCCGGATGTGCAGTCGCTGGCGGGGGCGTCGGAGGAAGAGATCGAGGCGATCGTGCGGCCCTGCGGCCTGGGACGCAGCAAGGCGCGGGATATCCGGGCCTGCATGAAGATCCTGTGGGAAGAGTATGGGGGGAAGGTCCCGGAGGATTTTAATGCGCTGTTGGCGCTTCCCGGGGTAGGGCGCAAGAGTGCCAATCTTATCATGGGGGATGTATTCGGAAAACCGGCCATCGTGACGGACACGCATTGCATTCGTCTTGCCAACCGCATCGGTCTGGTGGACGGCATTCGCGATCCGAAGAAGGTCGAAATGGCTCTCTGGAAGCTGGTGCCGCCGGAGGAAGGCAGCTCGCTCTGTCATCGGTTTGTGTATCACGGCCGGGAAGTCTGTACGGCCCGGACCCGACCCCA
>JAJQDL010000054.1 GCA_021202235.1 Lachnospiraceae bacterium | reverse complement strand
CAGACGATTGTCAGAGAAAAAACGCTGATTGTGTTTGATGAAGTGCAGCTTTGCGAAAGAGCTTTGACAAGCCTGAAATATTTTTGTGAGGACGCACCTGACTATCATATCATTGTGGCAGGCAGTTTACTCGGCATTGCCGTAAACAGAGCAAGGTTTTCTTTCCCTGTCGGCAAGGTGGATATGAAAACTCTCTATCCTATGGATATGGAGGAATTTATGTTAGCCTGCGGCGAACAGCTCCTTGTGAAGCAGATAAGAAAATGCTTTGAAACGGATACACCGCTGCCCTCTGCCTTGCATGATGCGGCAATGCAGTTCTATCGCCAGTATTTGATTGTGGGCGGTATGCCTGAATGTGTAATGCAGTTTGTGGATACAAAGGATTATATCCTTATCCGTCATACGCAGGACACTATCCTCGCAAGCTATCTCAATGATATGAGTAAGTACAACAACCTCAATGAAATTAAGAAAACCAGACTTGCCTATGACAACGTTACCGTTCAGCTTTCTAAGAAAAATACCCGTTTCCAATATAAGCTGATTAAAAAAGGCGGCAGGGCTTCCGAGTTTGAAAACGCCATTGAATGGCTTTGTCTGTCTGGTATCGTATCACAGGTGTACAAGGTGGAGCAGATAAAGAAACCGCTTGAAAACTACCGTGATATTGACGCTTTCAAAATCTATGTATCGGATTTGGGGCTGCTTTGTGCAAAGAAGGACCTGGAAGCAAACGATATTCTCTATATGGTGGACGAAATTAACGACTTTAAGGGCGGTATGGTGGAGAACTATGTCAATGTCCAGTTATCCATTAACGGTTACAACACCTACTATTGGAAGTCCGAGCGTGGAGCAGAGATTGATTTTGTCATTCAGCGTAACGGTCAGCTTATCCCCATTGAAGTGAAGTCGGCAGACAACGCCAGAGCAAAGAGCTTAAGGCAGTATATGGAAACTTATAAGCCCGCTTATGCCATTAAACTCTCTGCAAAGAACTTTGGCTTTGAGAACGGAAAAAAGACCGTTCCTCTCTATGCCGCATTTTGTATCTAAAAATTTCTTTTCATTTGCTTTCTGGTAATCCATGGGCAGTCCATTACAAAAAGATCGTCCCGGCAAAGAACTTCTTTCCTTCGCCGGGACACTCCACTCTTCTTCAGTTTTTACAGGTCCGCCAGCTTCATTCCTCCGTTCCCGTCACAGACGACCTGCGTGCCGTATTTCGCGCTCATCTCTGTAATGAATTCCGCGATCTCTTTCTGCCCCGCTTCCTCCGGGATCACAGGCAGGCCCCGCTCCAGACAGTTCTCCCTGCGCATATCCAAATCGAGAGGAATCAGAGTATACGAGAGTTCCTCTCCCTCGATATCCATGACCACCATGTACTTTAGCGAAAAGCGCCGCTCCGCATAGACGCCATTCCAGCTGCCATCCGGTATTTTCGCCCGGTTCCCATGAAGGTCCGACGGGCGAGCATCCGCAGGCAGATGGTAGGTATGATACATTTCCGGAGAGATCATGGATTCTCCCGCTTCAAATTCCATAAGCAGGCTCCCCAGATTGTAGAAAATGGGATGCCCCTTGTAAATCTCCACGCCCCGGGCATAGTGGGCGCCATGCCCCACGAACACGTCCGCCCCAGCATCAATCGCCTTATGGGCGAATTCCTCCACGAAAGACGGCGGTGTCGGCGCATACCAGTTCTCATTCACGCCCTCGTGTGTATGAAGACTGGCCACCACCACATCTGACCGCCGGGAGGCGTCGCGGATACTCTTCAGGAGTGCCTCTTCATCCGCCTCATTGACACAGGTATGAACCCCTGCCGTTTCCCCGCGCTCAATCGGAAGATAGCCCTCCATAGCGGAACCGAATTTGAAATGGTCCTCATCCGCCGGTTCCCAGGTCTCTACACGGCTGACCTCCGCCATGCTCTCACGGGTACCGAGCATTCCGTCAATCCGCCGCAGCTCCTCGAACTCCCGGTCAGGCAGCACATAGGAGTGCGTCCAGCGCAGAGGGGCAAGGCCCGGACGCGCCACGACGTCTGCACCCGGCATACTGGCTACCGCCCGGTCGGCCCAGGTGGAAGAAGCCGTCACGACGCCCACTCTCCCGGCAGCAGTATCCAGGAAACGGGCTTTCCGGGCATCCTCGAGGTTCCGTCCCACCCCGCAGGCGATCAGCTTCCGGGCTTCCGCCGCCTCTATGGTTCCCAGACATCCCTGCCAGCCATAATCCGTCGTATGATTATTGGCAAAGGAGATCAGGCGGATATTCAGATCGACAAATTCATCCAGGATATCCTGAGGAACGGATGTCAGATACATACACAATCCAGGCGGCGTGCCCTGCCGCGGCGTGCTGAACTCCGCATTGCAGAATACAGCGTCCGCCTCCTGCAGAATCTTCACCACGTTGGGATCCAGCCGTTTCGCCAGATTCCGGCTGGAGAAAAGGAGATCTCCACATAATACAACTCTCATCGAATTATTCTTTCCCTTCGTCTATGATGGTGCCTGCAAAGCAGGCATGTAAATTTACTGAATTTGCGCTTCCCGGAGCAGCTGAAACAGTTCCTCCTCCTCCGGCACATCGATGCTTTCCTCTCCGTACCACACATACGTAATCATCTGATTCTGATTCATGACCACGGTGGCCGGAGCCTGAAGCTCATTTCCCTCAAATTTTCCATGCTGAATGCCCAGAGACCGCGCCTCCTGAATCTTTTCTTGCAGCCGCTCGGACTGTTGATCCGGATGCGGATTTTCCCCGATCTCGCAGCGCCGGTACAGCTCCTGCTGCAGATCGCAAATGATATCAAAGGGAAAATATCCCTGCTCCGCCTGCCCGCGAATCGTCTCCGGCTCGCTCTGCAGTACAATCAGAAGTTCAGCGCCCATCTCCTGAATCTTCCCGTAGCTCTTCATCAGCTTGCGAATACTCAGCTGACAGGTGGAGCAGCCGTAATACCTGAGAAACATCAGACAGCAGGGCTTCCCATGGACCGTCTTATAAAAATTCTTCTTCTCCCACGGCGTCTCATAATCGAAATCAAACATTTTCATTCCGGGTTTTAATTTCAAGTTCCTGCACCTCATTTCCTCATTTATTCCTGATGCGCCGAATCCATTTCCTGACATACGGCCCAAATACCAGCAAAAACGCTACCATCAAAAAAAAGAACGACACCGGTCGAGTCAAAAATGCCCATGCTCCATTCGTAGAATAGCTAATCCCCCGCCGGAAATTCTGTTCCAGCATCGGCCCCAATAAGAATCCCAGTATCATAGGCGTTGTAGATAACCGCATCTTATCAAACAGAATCGCTACCACGGCAAAAACCAACATGACATAAACGTTAAACATTGTATTCGTGGAAATGTAAGCCCCAACGAAACAGACCACCACAATAACCGAGTAAAGATAATGATAAGGAATCTGCAGAATGCGGGGAAACCACCGCATTGTAAGCAACTGTAATAATAGCACAAGCACGGCCGCTACCAAAATCGCTGCGAAAATAAAATACGCGTCGTCCGGGTGGCTAACCAAAAGCAATGGTCCTGCAGTCAGTCCATGGAGCGTCAGTGCTCCAAGCAAGATCGCCGTAATAGAGTCTCCCGGGATTCCCAGAGCAATCATCGGAATAACAGCGCCACCAATCGAGGCATTGTTTGAAACTTCCGAAGCGAAAAGACCTTCTGCGGTTCCCTTCCCGAACTCTTCAGGATGTTTGGAGCCATTCTTCGCCTGAGCATAAGCCACCATATTAGAAAGACCGCTCCCAACACCGGGAAGAAAACCGATAAAAAGACCGATACAGAATGAGCGAACGATGTTCCAGACATTTGAAATAATATCCTGTAACTTCACACCAAAATCAAAGATGCCCTTCGCCTGGATTTTAGAATCCAAATGATGTTCTTTATTTGTGTTAAGCAAAACTTCCTTGATAGCATAGAGTCCCAAAATCATGGCAGTAATGTCCACACCATCCAGAAGATTGTAATTGCCAAAGGTAAACCGTGACGTTCCATCCACCGGTGCCGCGCCGATACAGGCAATTCCAATACCAATAAAAGCGCTGGCAAACCCACGAAGCATACTTTCCCGGGAAAAACTGGCAATAAAAGAAATCGCACAGACGCACAGTGAAAAATATTCCCACGGACCCAACATTACAGCCAGATTCGCGATATACGGGCAAAAAATCGTGGCAATCAGGATACTTCCGAAGGTTCCGATAAAAGATCCTACAGCCCCTATCCCCAAAGCACGCAACGTCTCACCTTTTTTGTGCATGGGATAGCCATCATACGTGGTCGCAATGGAAGATGGGGTCCCCGGAATTCCTACAAGTACGGCCGCATTAAATCCTCACGAGACTCCACACATCCAGACGCCCAGCAACATGGCGAAACTGGTTTCCATCGTCATTCCCAGTGTGAAAGAGAGAAGAATCGAGATCCCCATTCCCGCATTCATCCCTGGAATTGCCCCGATGACGATCCCGACAGCACATGAACCCAATAGCAATAAAAAGTTCACCGGCTGAAAAATAACAGAAAGAGCTGTAATAAAAGCTGTCATATGTCCCTCACCTCCTAAAACAGTTCTCCTCTGGGAAGAATCACCTGGAACAGATTTCCCATAATGTAGTAGATTACTACCGTTACGATCAATGCAAAAAGTACAATCCTGAACCAGGGGATCTTCTTTTCACCACTCAATAACTTCGTCAGCACCAATAATGCTGCAAAAGTGGACACCATATACCCCAGCCAGTATAACGCCACTGCATATAAAATTAAAACAAGACCCAGTAAGAGGATATGCCTCATCATCGTCCAATCGATTTCTGAAACTTCATCCTCTGTTTTGTTATTCTCAGATGGCTTTTCCTCTTTTTGAAAGAAAATCCCCACGCCGCAAACCAGAATTCCAATCCCTGCAATCATGGGGAACAGTTGAGGACCCACTTCTTCCGCCATGCTTGTGATCGATACGGTCATCGTCATTGTCATGACGATGACCGCAGCTCCCAGAACAATCAAGCATAAACCCGTTGCTTTATTGTTGCTCATAATTCCTCCCGAAGAAATCGCTCTCGCAGAGAAATTTCTCTATCTTACGTTAATGCCCAACGCATCCGCGATTTCATGAATGCCGGATTCCCGTTCTACCATGCGGGCATAAGAATCTTCCACATTCATCCATTCCGCAGTGCCGCCCAGATTAGTAATCAGTTCTACCGTCTCCTCATCATCTACGATACCTGCAAAGGACGCATTGATTTCTTCCACTAACTCCTCGTCCATGTTGGGCGGCCCCAACAGGATAAGGCCCGTATCCCATATTACACTCTCATAGCCAAGTTCTACCGTGGTAACATAATTATCGTCACTCTCTCCGATCGCCGCCAGTACCTTGATCTCTCCGGCCGTCTCATACTCCAGTGCCGCCGCTTTCGAAACGACCGTAACATCCAGATAACCGCCCATAAGAGAAGTCAGCTTCTCGGATTCAGAACCGCCATCTACATACTCAAAGGTGATGTCTGCTTCGTCCTGCAGGGCGCCAAAAATGAATTGTGTAGAAGCCCCGGAGGTAATTCCCGCTTTAATTCCACCAGGATTTTCCTTCGCTGCTTCCACCAGATCCTCCAGCGTATCGTAGGGGGAATCCGCCGGTACGGCAAAAACATTATTTCCCTGATTCTGCAGGAAAGCAATCACCGTAAAGTCCTCGTAGGTATAGTCATAATTTCCCAGATAATAAGAGCACATAAATCCTGCGTGAACACTTAACAGAGTAAGCCCATCCGGATCTGCGTTCCTCACCGTCTCATAAGCAGTAACACCGCTTCCACTGTCCTGATTCACCACGGAGACTGCAACATCCATGCGATCCTGCAGATAATCGGCCAGCACACGTGTATGACTATCGCTCATACCGCCAGCTGAATAGGGCACATAGATGGAAACATTTCCTTCTGCCCAATCATAACTCGCCTCCACGGCCTCATCACTTTCATCGTCGGCACTCGTCTCGGCCACTGCTTCTGTCTCTGCCGCTGTACTTTCCTCCGCTGTGGTCTCGACCGCCGTAGTCTCCGCCTCTGTCGTATCCGAGGTACTGGAGCTGCTGGAGCAGCCGGACAACAATCCCAGGCAAAGTAATCCCGTCAGCAGATAACTCATGATTTTTTTCATTGCTACATTCCTCCTTTGATTATTTTCAGGCTATCGCCTGATAACTACCTTATGTATTTTTATTTCGGCATGGGAACCGGGTGAAGAGGCTCCATGCCCTGTGCAGCCCGCAGCACTTCCTCTGCTGCCATCATCCCCATTCGATGTGTCGATTCACGGGTGGCTCCCGCCACATGAGGCATAAAAATCACCTGTTCCAGAGAAAACAGCCGCGATTTCCAAAGTGGTTCTTTCTGACATACATCTAATCCTGCCCCTGCCAGACGACCCGTCCGCAGTGCCTCATAAAGAGCCTCCTCATCTACCAGCTGTCCCCGGGCTGCATTGATCAGATATGCAGTCGGCTTCATATGATGCAGTTCTTCTTCCCCAATCAGCGGTTTCCCCTGTTGGGCAGGAACATGCAATGTAAGAAAGTCCGCCTCACCGAGCACCTCTTCCATGCTCCTGTATTCTATTCCATAGTCCTGCGCGAACCTCTCATCCGGATATAAATCACAGGCAATGATATGCATTTGAAAGGCAGCCGCCCGCTTCGCCACTTCCTTTCCAATAGCCCCCGTGCCAAGGATTCCCAATGTTTTCCCATACAATTCCGTTCCGACAATTCTTGTCCAACATCCTGCACGAATTTTCCCAGAAGCTGTAGGGATCTCACGCGCCAGGGCAATCATCAAACCTATTACCAGCTCTGCAACTGAATGCGTATTCGCACCCGGCGTGTTCGTAACTGCAACACCGAAGTTCTCTGCGGCATGCAAATCTATGTTGTCGTATCCCACCCCCGACCGGGAAATAACTCTCAGAGTCGGATAACCGTTCTTGATCACACGTTCTGAAATTCTCTCTGCCCCCGCGATCATAGCAAGGCAGCCCCGGATTTCTTCTTCCAATAACTCCTCTGATACTTCCTGACCAGTATTAAGAAATTGCACCTCTAAACCGCTTTTCTTCAATTTATGTCCGGCTTCAGAATCTGCCGTCACGGACGGACTTGTCACCAATACCTTTGGCATCCTTTCACCTCTTTCCCATCCCACCTTTAAAACGTTTTATTCTACCACAGACAGCGTATCCGCCATCCGATAGGCTTTCTCGCTGATCTCATTCCCCAGGCCGGGCGCCATTGGCACTTCCAGATAGCCCTGCACCGGCTGCACATCCTCCGTGGTGAGACCCATGTTGTAGGTAATGCGATTGCAAATATGGTGCTCATGAATCACAAAATTGGGGAGCACCGCCTCCAGATGAATGGCCGCCGCCGTAGACAGAGCGCTGGCACAGATATGTGCCTGCACGCTCACGTCATAGGCGTGTGCCATATCACAGATCTTCTTTACCTCCGTGAAGCCGCCGCAGTTGCCGAGATCCGGCTGGATCACCTGCAGCGAACGGTCTTCAAAATAGGGAACGAACTGCCACCTTCCGTAGATTCTCTCACCACCGGCCAGCGGAATATTCACCTGATCCGCAATATACTTTGTCATGTACGGGGTCGGCGTGTCCGGCTCCTCGAAGAACATCACGTTGTATTTTTCCAGGATCCTCGCATAACGGATCGCTCCCGGCGCATCCATGCGGGAATGCGCTTCCGCGATGATGTCCACCTGATCTCCCACCGCCTCGCGAACCGCCGCCAGGCGATCCTCCACGGTCTGCAGATCCTTCGGAAGGACGAAGCATCGACGATCCTCCGCTGTGAAATCTCCCCCGCCTGGTTTTTTCTCGAAGAAATCGAACTTTACCGCGTCGTACCCCTCCGCGACCGCTTTTCTGGCGGCGTCAGCAAATCCCTCCGGAGCCGTCTGGCAGGCATAATTATCCTCCCCGTACTCCCAGCCGTTCTGAAGCTGGCTGGCGTAGGAACGCAGCTTCGTGCGGCAGGCCCCGCCAAGAAGCTGGTGGATCGGCGCGTGGAAGTATTTTCCCTTAATATCCCAGAGTGCCATATCCAGAGCGCCGATGGCGGCAAAAATGACGGGTCCGCCGTTCTGTCCCCAGAACGTTGTCTTGTACAGCTTCTCCCAGATCACTTCGTTGGCGAGCGGATCCATTCCGATGATCAGACCGGCGAATTCCCGCACCGCTGCGAACCCGGCGTCCGCCGCCCGACCGTAGGCCAGCGCTGCTTCCCCGTCCCCGTAGATTCCCTCGTCCGTGTAGACCCGACAGAACACCGGGCGCCAGGTAGGACGTGTCGTCTTGACCTTCAGCACTTCGATCTTTGTAATCTTCATCCAGAAATCATCCTTTCCCTCGTTCACCTTCTTATCTCACTCCCCACCGGACAGCGGTCTTCTGTCTCCGGGGGCTTGATTTGTGACAATTATAGGAAAAACTTTTTAAACAAACCATCCTCTATGTTTACATTTCGGACAAATTATCTTCACATTTTTCAGAGCTGACGTTGTTTATCAAAATTTCCCTCTTTGCGGTTGAAAAATATTTTACACTGGCACGATCTTTCACGTCCAATACGGGAAATCTATACTTTTTAATAGGTTAAATCTATCTATTTTTAAGTAAGATTGTCCTCTTTATTCTAAAATCACACACACCAAGCAACGTTCTTACGACAGTTTTCCGGGAAATTATCTTGAGATTTTGTTTAAATTATATTAAGATTGTACATGTTTCAAACGGAATGTCTTTCATATCATCGAGGGGATCGTATGCTGCTGGACAAAACATTTGAAGATCATCTTCCCAAGCTCAGCCGAATTCATCTGGATTGCAACCTGACAGATCAGGCCTATACCTTTCATTTGCATGGAGACGAGACGGAAATGGTATACATCGCCTCCGGCAAAGGCATGTACATGATCAACCATCAGTATTTTCATGTGGAAAAGGGAGATTTTCTGATTATTGAGAGAGGGTTTGTCCACGCCGGAACATCCAGTTCCCACGATCCCATGCGGGCTCTGGTGGCGGTTGTCTCGGATCTCCACTGGAAATCCGATGAATACCCGGAAAATGTCATCGCGCCGGTCTCCTATCCGGTCATTCGGGCGGAGGAACACATCCACTTTATCAGCGGTTCTCTGGCGGAGTTGTATTACCTGGCAAAAGAAGCGAATCACAATAAAGACCTTTGCCAGCTGATTCTGGCCTCTTTACTGGTCTTCCTGCGTAGCAACTATATGTATGTGAAACCTTTCTGGGAGATTCGTCACAATCCGGTCGCCGACGATATTCTTTCCTATATTTATATACACTATGCGGAAAACATCACTCTGGAACACCTGTCCCAGCAATTCTATATGAGTGCCGGACACATCAACCACTTGCTGCAGAAGGAATTTCATGTCTCACCAATTAATTATCTCATCGACGTGCGTCTCAGCAAGGCCAAGAATTATCTGCTCAACACAAATATGAGCATTCCTGATATCGCCTACACGACAGGATACAACAACCCCGCCCACTTTACGAAATTGTTTCTCAAACGAACCGGCTACTCACCTAACGACTACCGGTTGCTTCATGCCAATATTGTTGCCGATGAGCCTGCGGTACCCGATATTTTTGCCTGATATTTCTCCCCTCTGTTCATTTCCTCCGGTTTGTGCTATGATGGTGCGGTCAAAAAACAAATTGGAGGATTTTTGCTATGAATCGACCTTTAGAGCAACTCCGCCTCCTCATGGCGGAGAGACACATGGATGCCTATCTGGTTCCCGCCTGCGACGATCATCAGTCGGAATATTTCAGTGACTATTTCGCGGCCACGCGGTTTCTCTCCCATTTCACGGGAGAGGCCTGCACTCTGGTCATCGCGGCGGACGAAGCCATGCTCTGGACGGACGCTTCTTCATTCAGGCCGAGGAACAGATGGACCCGGCCTTCACGCTGTGCCGCATGGGGACGGAGGGCGTCCCCACAGTCGACGAATACCTTGCAAATACATTGCCTGCCGACGGCTGCCTGGGCTTCGACGGACGGCTTGTCACCGTTCGTCAGATGAAGACCTGGCAGAAAGCGCTGGAGGGGAAGAATATCCGCTTCGCCTGGGAGGAGGATCTGGTCGACGTTGTATGGACGGACCGTCCCGCTCTGGTCTCAAAACCGGCTTTCCTTCTGGATCTGTGCTACGCCGGAAAAACTGCCGCCGAAAAACTGGCCGACGTACGGGCCGACATGAAGAAGAATCAGGCCAACGTCCATCTTCTGACTTCTCTGGACGACATTGCCTGGCTCTTCAATCTCCGCGGGGACGATATTCCCTGCAACCCGGTCGTTCTCTCCTACGCTTTCATCACACAGGACACGGCGACGCTGTTCCTGCAGGAGGGCGTTGCCGACGCGCCCCTGACGGAGGCTCTTCGTGCAGAGGGCGTAACGCTGGAGAAGTATGACGCCGTGTACGACTGCCTCGCGGCTCTGCCCGCCGGTTCCCGGGTACTGATCGATGAATCCAAAGTGAATATGGCACTGACCAGCCCCCATCACGCACGATCCCGACTGGTACACCCCGCCCACCCCCCACCTACATGAAATCCGTCAAGAATGAGACCGAGATCAAAAACATCCTGAACTGCCACATCAAGGACGGTGTTGCCATGGTGAAGTTCATTTACTGGCTGAAGACCCACATCGGTCGGGAGCGGATCACAGAGATCAGCGCCAGCGATGTCCTGGAAGGCTTCCGCCGGGAGCAGTCTCTGAACCGGGGCTTAAGCTTCGAGACCATCGCCGGCTACGGCCCTCATGGCGCCATGATGCACTACATGGCCACCCAGGAAACGGATGCCGAGCTGGCTCCCGAGGGCTTCCTCCTGGTAGACTCCGGCGGCCAGTATCTCGACGGCACCACCGACATCACCCGCACCATCGTCCTGGGACCGCTCACCGACGAGCAGAAGCGGCATTTCACGGCCGTCGCCCGCGGCATGCTGAATCTGGCGGACGCCCGCTTCCTTGAAGGCTGCTCCGGACAGAGTCTGGACTATCTGGCCCGCCAGCCCATGTGGGAGATGGGAATCGATTACCGCTGCGGCACCGGTCACGGCGTGGGATTCCTGCTCAATGTCCACGAAGGTCCCCAGTCCTTCTTCTGGAAATCCCGCCCCGGCAGAGAGAATGTGGCTCTGGCGCCCGGCATGGTGACGACCGACGAGCCCGGCATCTACCTGGATTACCGCTACGGCATCCGCACGGAAAACGAGTTGCTCTGCGTCCGCGATGAGAAGAACGAGTACGGCCAGTTCCTGCGTTTTCGCCACATCACCTTCTGCCCGATCGATCTGGACGGCATCGACAAACAGTATATGACCACGGAAGAGGTACGGCGTCTCAATGACTACCATGCGTTGGTCTATGAGACCCTGAAAGATCATCTGCCTGAGGCGGAGGCAGCCTGGCTGCGGGAAGCGACGCGGGCGATCTGATTTACCCGTTTTTGTGGTATCACCAGGATATACGCTCCCTCTGGTCAGACCGCACGGGGCACAGAAAGGAGAAACATCACATGATCGGAATTCGAAATGGACACATCGTCGACCCCGTGACCGGACGGGATGAGATTGCAGACATTATAATAGAAGGAAATACGATCCGTCAGGTAGGACAGGATCTGGAACTGTCACAGGCAGACCGCGTCATCGAGGCCTCCAGCTGGATCGCGGCGCCGGGGCTGGTGGACACGCATGTTCATTTCCGGGATCCCGGCTTCCCCTGGAAGGAGGATATCTTCACCGGAGCCGCGGCCGCGAAGAAGGGCGGCTTCACGACGGTCATCTGCATGGCGAATACCTCGCCCACAATCGACACGCCGGAGCGCCTGCAGGCGAATCTCGCCCGTGGAGAACAGACTGGGATTCATGTACTGCAGACGGCCGCCGTCAGCGTCGGCCTGCGGGGCGAGACCCTGACAGACATGGAAGCGCTGGCCGCGGCGGGCGCCGCCGGTTTCACCGATGACGGCATCCCGCTGATGGATGAGGGGCTGCTGCGCGAGGCCATGGAACGGGCCGCCGCCCTCGATCTTCCGATCAGCCTTCACGAGGAGGATCCCGCCTTTATTGCCTCCCCCGGCGTGAATCAGGGCGCGGCTTCCCGCCAGCTGGGACTGGGCGGCGCCAGCGCGCTGGCGGAGGACGCTCTGGTCGCCCGCGACTGCATGATCGCCCTGGCCACCGGCGCCCGCGTCGTCATCCAGCACATCAGCTCCGGGAATTCCGTGAAGATGATCCGCGCCGCCAAGGCCATGGGCGCTCACGTCTATGCCGAGGCTACGCCCCATCATTTCACTCTGACCGAAGAGGCCGTCCTCCGCTACGGCACCCTGGCCCGCATGAATCCGCCCCTGCGGACGGAAGCGGACCGTCAGAAGATCCTCCGCGGCCTCCAGGACGGGCCCATCGACGTCATCGCCCCTGCCCCCGCCCCTCACTCCGCGGAGGAGAAAGCCCGTCCCTTCGCCGAGGCTCCCAGCGGCATCACCGGGCTCGAGACTTCGCTGGCGCTGGGCGTTACCGTTCTGGTCCGCGGCGGTATTCTGACGATGAATGAACTGATCGACCGCATGAGCCGCCGACCGGCCGAGCTCTACCCACTGCATCCCCAGGGGCTCACTCCCGGCGCCCCCGCCGACCTGGAG
>JAJQDL010000132.1:6854-12989 GCA_021202235.1 Lachnospiraceae bacterium | reverse complement strand
ACGTCTGGTAGAGCACGTAGCAGATCTTGGAGGAGCTTGCGGCGGAGCGCAAATATCCCATCAACTCCGGTGTCAATAACCTGTTCGGCTGCAATAATTTCTGCAGCTACTGCATTGTTCCCTATGTGCGGGGGCGGGAGAGGAGCCGGGCACCGGAGGATATTCTCGAAGAGATCCGGCGGCTGGCCGCGGACGGCGTGAAGGAGGTCATGCTCCTGGGACAGAATGTCAATTCCTATGGGAAGAGTCTCCCGGAACCGGTCACGTTTGCCGAACTGCTGCGCCGCGTGGAGAAGATCAATGACATCGAGAGAATCCGATTCATGACCTCCCATCCGAAGGACCTCTCGGACGAGCTGATTCAGGTGATGCGCGATTCCAAAAAGATCTGCCGTCATCTGCATCTGCCGCTCCAGTCCGGCAGCAGCCGCATTTTAAAGAGCATGAACCGGAAATATGATAAGGAACAGTACCTGGAGCTCGCCACGAAGATCCGGCGGGAGATTCCCGACATCTCCCTGACCACGGACATCATCGTCGGCTTCCCGGGGGAGACGGAGGAGGACTTCGAGGAGACGATGGACGTAGTGCGGAAGGTGCGCTATGACAGCGCCTTTACTTTCCTCTATTCTCCGCGTACCGGCACCCCGGCAGCCGCCCGGGAGGATCAGGTACCTCCGGAGGTGGCGAAGCCCCGCTTTGACCGCTTGCTGCGCGAGGTTCAGCAGATTGCCGCCGAACGCTGCGGACGCGATCTGGGAACCGTGCAGACGGCTCTGGTGGAGGAGATCGACAGCCATGATCCGTCTCTGGTCACCGGTCGTCTCAGCAACAATCTCATGGTTCATTTTCCCGGCGACGCCCGCCTGATCGGTCATCTGGTGCCGGTTCGGCTGACGGAAGCGCACGGGTTTTACTATATGGGACAGCCGGAATTCTGATTATACGGATTCCATCCGGTCCGCCCGTTGGGTCGGCAGAAAGGAACATACGCAAATGATGACTCCCATGATGCAGCACTATCTGGATACGAAGAAGGAGAATCCAGACTGCATTTTATTTTATCGTCTCGGGGACTTTTATGAGATGTTCTACGATGACGCCATCACGGTTTCGCGCGAGCTGGAGCTGACCCTGACGGGGAAGGACTGCGGCATGGAGGAGCGCGCGCCGATGTGCGGCGTACCCTATCATGCAGTAGAGGGCTATCTGGCGCGGCTCGTGGAAAAAGGCTACAAGGTAGCGATCGCCGAGCAGATGGAGGATCCCAAGCTGGCTAAAGGGCTGGTGAAGCGGGAAGTGGTGCGAATCGTCACGCCAGGCACCAATCTCTGCGCCCAGTCTCTGGACGAGAGCCGGAACAATTATATTATGTGCATCGTCTGTCTGGACAAGACCTTCGGCGTGGCCGTGGCCGACGTCTCGACCGGAGATTTCCAGGTGACGGAGGTGGACTCGGCTCGGGTGATGCTGGATGAGATCCTTAAGTTCGCCCCCTCGGAGATTCTCAGCAATGAGGCGTTCTGTATGAGCGGCATCGACGTGGACGACCTGAAGAATCGTCTGCATGCGGCTATGTCCACGCTGGAGAACCGGTATTTCAATGATGAACAGTGTGAACAGCGTCTGCGGGAGCATTTCCACGTAGGAAGTCTGGCCGGACTGGGGCTTTCTGATTATGCGGTAGGTACGGTCGCCGCCGGGGCGCTGTTGGGCTATCTCTATGAGACGCAGAAGGTTTCCCTGAGTCATTTGACACGCATCCGCCTCTATCAACCGGGAAAATTCATGGTGATCGACACCTCCACACGAAGGAACCTGGAGCTCACGGAAACCATGCGGGAAAAGCAGAAGCGCGGAACGCTTCTGTGGGTTCTGGATAAGACGCGGACCGCCATGGGAGCCCGCATGCTGCGCCGTTTTCTGGAGCAGCCGCTGATTGATAAGAAGGAGATCCGGCGGCGGCAGGATGCGGTGGAAGAGCTCAATAGCGAGATCATTAACCGGGAGGAGCTGCGGGAGTATCTGAATCCCATTTACGATCTGGAACGGTTGATCGGCCGCATCATTTATCATACGGCTTCGCCCCGTGATCTGATCTCTCTGAAGAATTCTCTGAATATGCTGCCTCACATCAAGAGTCTGTTGGCTTCCTATCATTCTGAGCTTCTGACGCAGCTGGGGGAGGATCTGGACAGCCTGGAGGATTTGGCGGATCTGATCGAACGGAGCATTGAAGATGACCCGCCCCTCACCGTGCGCGAGGGAGGAATTATTAAGGAAGGATATTCGGAGGAGGCGGACCGCCTGCGCCACGCCCGCACCGAGGGCAAGCAGTGGCTGGCTGATCTGGAGCAGCAGGAGAGGGAGCGGACCGGGATCAAGAACCTGCGCATCAAGTTCAATAAGGTTTTCGGCTATTATCTCGAAGTCACAAATTCATTTAAGAATATGGTGCCGGATGATTATGTGCGCAAGCAGACTATGACGAAAGATGAGCGTTACACTAATCCGCGCCTGAAGGAGCTGGAGGACGTGATCCTCGGGGCGGAGGACAAGCTCTGCAGCCTGGAGTACGACCTGTTTTGCGAGGTGCGGGAGACCATTGCGGCTGAGGTTGTCCGTGTACAGAACAGTGCCAAAGCTGTCGCCTGTATTGATGTACTGGCCTCTCTGGCTTATGTGGCGGAAAAGAATCACTATGTGCGCCCGTCCATCAACGAGAAGGGCATCATTGATATTCAGGGCGGCAGACACCCGGTGGTCGAACGGATGATGACCGATGAAATGTTCATTGCCAATGACACCTATCTGGACAACGGGGAGAACCGCCTTGCCGTGATCACCGGTCCGAATATGGCTGGTAAATCAACTTATATGCGGCAGACTGCCCTGATCGTACTTATGGCGCAGATCGGTTCCTTTGTTCCCGCCGATGCAGCCAATATCGGTATCTGTGACCGGATCTTTACCAGGGTGGGCGCTTCCGATGATCTGGCCTCCGGACAGAGTACCTTTATGGTGGAAATGACAGAGGTGGCCAATATCCTGCGGAACGCAACCAGGCATAGCCTGTTAATCCTCGATGAGATCGGCCGCGGTACCAGCACTTTTGACAGGCTGGCCATCGCCTGGGCTGTGATCGAGCATATCAGCAATCCGCGTGTTCTGGGTGCGAAGACTCTCTTCGCCACGCATTATCACGAGCTGACAGAGCTGGAGGGAAGCCTGCCCGGCGTGAAGAACTACTGTATCGCAGTCAAGGAACAGGGTGATACGATCGTCTTCCTGCGCAAGATTGTCCGGGGCGGTGCAGACAAGAGTTACGGCATCCAGGTGGCCAAGCTGGCCGGAGTGCCGGACCCCGTCATCCGGCGCGCAAAAGAGTTGGTGGAAGAGCTATCAGACGCCGATATTACCGTACGGGCGAAGGAGATCGCCGAGATGAGCCGCGGCGTTACGAGCCGCCCTGTGCCGAAGCCCGATGAGGTGGATCTGAACCAGATGAGCCTCTTCGACACGGTCAGCGATCAGGATATCCTGGAAGAACTGGATGGTCTGGAGTTGAGCAACATGACGCCCATCGACGCGCTGAACACGCTTTACCGGCTGCAGACGAAGCGAAAAAACCGCTGGCAGAAATAAAGGGGCGGGAGTGTGTTAGCACGGAACAATCCGTGGTATCATCATAACGATGTAAGGAGGGAGTACGTTATGCCATCCATCAACATACTGGATTCCGGGACGGTCAACCAGATCGCGGCCGGAGAGGTGATCGAGCGTCCCTCTTCGGTGGTAAAGGAGCTGGTGGAAAATGCGCTGGACGCCGGAGCCACGGCCGTGACCGTCGAGATCCGGGAGGGCGGTATTTCACTGATCCGGGTCACGGACAACGGCTGCGGCATCGCGGCGGAAGATATTCCGCTGGCTTTTCTGCGCCATTCCACGAGTAAGATCCGCAGTGTCGAGGATCTGCTCACCGTCTCCTCCCTGGGATTCCGCGGAGAAGCGCTCTCCAGTATCGCCGCTGTGGCGCAGGTGGAGCTGATCACCCGCACGCCGGAGAGCCTGACCGGCGTGCGCTACCGCATCGAGGGAGGAGAGGAGATCGGCAGCGAGGAGGTCGGCGCCCCGGGCGGTACGACCTTTCTCGTGCGGAATCTCTTCTTTAACACACCGGCCCGCCGGAAATTTCTCAAGACTGCAGCGACAGAAGGCTCCTACATCAGTGCCCTGATGGAACGTCTGGCTTTGTCCCGCCCGGAGGTGTCCTTCCGTCTGCTTGTCAACAATCAGGAAAAGCTTCACACAGCCGGGAATCACAAGCTGAAGGATATCATTTATACAATTTATGGCCGGGATATCACCCGCAGTCTTCTCCCTCTTCACGCGGAGACGGAGGATGTCACGGTGGATGGATATATCGGTCGGCCGGAGATCAACCGGGGAAACCGGACATATGAGAATTATTTCGTCAATGGACGGTATGTACGCAGCGCTCTGATTACGAAGGCAATTGAGAATGCCTACCATGGCTTTGCGATGCAGCACAAATACCCCTTTGTCGTTTTTCATCTGACGATTGATTCAGCTCTCCTGGATGTGAACGTCCACCCTGCGAAGATGGAGCTGCGTTTCGTCCGGAAAGAGGCGGTCTATCAGGCCGTTTTCCAGGCTATCCGGGGGACGCTGACCGGGGAGGAACTGATTCCCCGGCACGCATTTGAGGAAAAGACAGAAAAGAAAGCCTCGAAGGAAGAGGGGAAGCCGGAGACGTCCCGCCCGCTGCGGGGGCCGGAACCCTTCGAGACGCGCCGGAGGCAGGCGGAGATACCCCGGGAGCCTTCCACGATTGAACGTATGCAGCAGAATATGCGTAACAGTCTCCTGGGAAATCAGCAGTTTCAGGAGCGGCGTGATGCCGGGGCAACGGCCCGGGGCGGGGCTCTTGCCGGAGAACATCCGGCACAGGCACATATCGTCCGGGAATCTTTTCTTTCAAACGATACATCCCCGGAGAACACACCGCCTGCGCAGAACGGCTCCGACACCGCCTTGCCGCAGGAAAATAAGCAGACACACACAGAGTCTGAGAAAGCGCCTGTACCCGAACCCGCCACTCCAAAACAGCTTGACCTCTTCGAAGAGAAGCTTCTTACCCGGGAAACCCGCGCTGAGTATCATATTCTCGGTCAGCTCTTTGATACCTACTGGCTGATTCAGTACCGTGACCAGCTCCTGATCATGGATCAGCATGCGGCTCATGAGAAGGTTCTCTATGAGAGAACTATGCGCAGCCTGCGGGAGAAGGAATTTGTCTCCCAGCAGGTACAACCGCCGGTGATCCTGACCCTCAATGCCCGGGAGATTGAAGTCATCACAGAGTATCGGGAGGATTTCGAACGGGTCGGATTTCAGATCGAGCCCTTCGGCGGCCGGGAATACGCAGTTTATGCGGTCCCGGCCAACCTGTTCGGCATCGCCCGCGCGGATCTGTTGACGGAAATGATCGATTCCCTGGCGGACGAGACCGGCCACACACAGATGACGCTGGTGGAGGAAAAGATCGCCAGCATGTCCTGTAAAGCGGCCGTAAAGGGAAATAACCGCCTGTCGCAGCAGGAGGCGGAAGCGCTGATCGACGAGCTGCTGCAGCTGGACAATCCATACCAGTGTCCGCACGGGCGGCCGACGATCATTACTATGACCCGCTATGAGCTGGAGAAAAAGTTCCAGCGCGTTGTCAACTGAGCCGACTGAATGGAAGGAGGAGACAATGCAGCCTCTGATTGTCCTGGCGGGGCCTACCGCCGTAGGAAAAACCTCCCTGTCCATCCGGCTTGCGCAGGAAATCGGCGGAGAGATTATCAGTGCCGACTCCATGCAGGTGTATCGCCAGATGAACATCGGCACAGCCAAGGTGCTGCCGGAGGAGCAGCAGGGTGTTCCTCATTATCTGATTGACTGCTGTGAACCGGATGAAGAATTTCACGTAGTGGAATATCAGCGGGCAGCCCGGGAAGCGCTGCAGACCATTTACAGCCACGGTGCGATCCCCATTCTGCACTGATTCACCGCTATTTACAAGAACGCGCAGGTAGGGCTACTCGTGTTCACAACGTCCGGACGCTCCCC
>JAJQDL010000132.1:0-6844 GCA_021202235.1 Lachnospiraceae bacterium | reverse complement strand
CCCGGGATATCGCCGACACGGAGACCGCCGGCGACCCGGCGGACCGCCGCGGCCTGGAGGAACAGGCCGCGGCCGATGGCGGGGACGCGCGCTATGCGGAACTGCTCCGACTGGATCCGGAAGCGGCCACGGAGATACACCCGCATAATATCAGGCGGGTCATCCGTGCGCTGGAATATTTTCATTTTACCGGCGAGAAGATCTCGGAGCATAACCGACGCGAGCGGGAGCGGCGCTCTCCGTATAATACGCTTTATCTGGTTCTGAACCGGGAACGGGCGGAGCTTTACCGCCGCATCGATCAACGGGTCGATCTTATGCTGGAGCAGGGGCTGGTGGCGGAGGTCGAGAGCCTGCGGCAGAGAGGATATGGCCGGCATCTGGTCTCCATGCAGGGCCTCGTCTATAAAGAGATATGGGAAGCCCTGGAGGGAGAGATTCCAATGGAGGAAGCGATTTATAAACTAAAGCGGGATACCCGGCATTTTGCCAAGAGGCAGCTGACCTGGTTCCGGCGGGAGCCGGAGGCTGTGTGGCTGAACTGGGAGGACTATGCGGGGGAAGAGGAGATGCTGACGCAGATTCTTTCGCTTTGCCGGGAACGCGGCATCAGGAGTTGAGGAAGAACATGGAAACAGAGATCAGAAAAATGTATCAGGCCTGCGGCATTTCCGCCGAGGTTCTGGATCTGGGGGAGGAAGTTCTCGAAGAACTGGCTCCCCGTTTTGCGGCCATCGACCGCATCGCCGAGTATAATCAGATGAAGGTACTGGCTGCCATGCAGAAAAACCGGGTCAGTGAGACGCATTTCGCAGCGACCACCGGCTACGGCTACAATGACAGCGGTCGGGACACGCTGGAACGGGTCTATGCCGATACCTTCCACACAGAGGATGCCCTGGTGCGTTCACAGATTACCTGCGGCACGCATGCGCTGAACCTTGCGCTGTCCGCCAATCTGCGGCCGGGCGACGAGCTGCTTTCTCCGGTAGGCAAGCCCTACGACACGCTGGAGGTAGTCATCGGCATCCGGGAATCCGCTGGATCTCTGCGGGAATTGGGCGGCAGCTACGCGCAGGTCGCTCTGCTCCCGGACGGCGCCGGTGCCTATCCGGCTATCCGGGCGGCCATTCGTCCGATTACGAAGCTGGCTACCATCCAGCGCTCGAAGGGCTATGCCTCGCGTCCCACGCTGTCCTCGAAGCAGATCGGAGAGCTCATCGCCTTCCTCAAGGAGTGCAAGCCGGACATTCTCTGCATGGTAGACAACTGCTACGGCGAATTTGTGGAGAAAGAGGAACCTTCTGATTACGGTGCGGATATGATCGTTGGTTCTCTGATCAAGAATCCCGGCGGCGGTCTGGCTCCGGCCGGCGGCTATATCTGCGGAACCGCCGCCTGCGTCGAACAGGTGGCCCGGCGTCTGACCTCTCCGGGACTTGGCAGAGAAGTAGGTGCGAATCTGGGAACGACACCCTCCTTCTATCAGGGCTTTTTCCTGGCGCCCACGGTCACAGCCGGTGCGGAGAAGGGAGCGATCTTCGCCGCCAAGCTGTACGAGCGTCTGGGATTTCGCGTGCATCCCACGGGTGATACCCCGCGCCATGATATCATCCAGGCCATTGACCTGGGAAGTGCGGAACGCCTCTCGGCCTTCTGCCGCGGCATCCAGGCCGCCGCGCCGGTGGACAGCTACGTGACGCCGGAGCCCTGGGCCATGCCCGGCTATGATTCGCCGGTCATCATGGCTGCCGGCGCGTTCGTGCAGGGCTCCTCTATCGAGCTTTCCGCCGACGGCCCCCTGCGTCCTCCCTACACGGTCTATTTCCAGGGGGGCATTACCTGGTATCATGCAAAATATGGAATTTTAATGTCTTTGCAAAAACTGGTGGACTCGGGTTTTCAGCTGTGCTAAAATAGATGCTCCAGGGACTGGTCAGGGAGAGGCCAGGAGGAGACAATGAAAATTAACAGAACGATGAAGGAACTTCCGGAATCCGAGCGCCCCTATGAGAAGTGTCTGCGGGACGGCCCGGGAGCCTTGAGCGACGCGGAGCTCTTAGCGGTGATTCTGCGCTGCGGAAGCACTGGCGCAACCTCTGTGGATCTGTCCAGAGAGATTCTGGAGCTTCTCGCCAGCCGGGGCGGTCTGGGAGCTCTTTGCTGTATCTCGGCTGAGGAGCTTCGCCGTGTGCGGGGCATCGGCCGCGTCAAGGCGGTACAGTTGCTCTGTGTCGGTGAATTATCCCGGCGCACGGCCAAGCAGTCTGTACAGGATTCCGTGCGGCTCACCTCTCCTTCCTCTATCGCGGCCTATTTTATGGAGGATATGCGTCATCTGGGTCAGGAGGAGATCCGGGCTGCTTTCTTCAATACAAAGGGACGACTCCTGTCTTCCGCCGTGCTTACCCGGGGGACGGTCAACGCTTCCCTGATCACACCGCGGGAAGTTTTTCTGGAGGCGCTGCGTTACCAGGCAGTCTACGTAGTTCTGCTCCACAATCATCCCAGCGGCGATCCGACGCCCAGCCGGGATGACTGCATCCTGACAGAGAGAATGATCGAGGCCGGGCATCTCATGGAGATTGCTCTGGCGGATCACATCGTCATCGGAGACAACTGTTACGTGAGTTTAAGAGAACGAGGCTTTATCGAATGAAAAAAAAAATCTCTGCCTGAGATGAGACCGAAACATATATTTTTTCTGCTGGCCGGAGTCTGCCTGATTCTGATCATCGTTACCTCCGTCAGTTCCACGACCGGAAATGTTTTGCGCAACGGTGTGAGTACCGTTCTCATGCCCATGCAGAAGGGCTTTAATTTTGTCGGAAGTACGATCTTCGGGCAGGCGGAGGATCTGGCTGAGCTGAAGTCCGTACAGGACGAAAATGAATCACTGAAGGAACAGGTTGCGGAGCTGACGGAACAGAACACCCGTTATCAGCTTCAGCTTTCTGAGCTGGAGGAATATCAGGAGCTTCTGGAACTGTCAGATCAATATCCGGATTACGACACGGTGGGAGCTCATATCATTGGGAAAAACTCAGACAGCTGGTATACGACCTTCTATGTGGATAAGGGCGCAGACGACGGCATCACAGAGGATATGAATGTGATTGCCGACGGAGGGCTGGTGGGAATTGTCACGGCGGTCACGAACACCACCGCGACGATCACCGCGATCATTGATGACAACCGAAATGTCGGCGCTATGGGGCTGGATTCCAAGGATGCCTGCATCGTCAGCGGTGATCTGACGCTCTATGAGGAGGGGAAGCTGTCCCTGAGTAAGATCGAGAAGGAAGCTGATATCGAAGATGGAGACAAGATCGTTACCTCGAACACAAGCAATCTGTATCTGCCGGGCATTTTGATCGGGTATGCAGATGGCCTGGAGGTAGACTCCAACAATCTGACCAAGTCCGGCTACCTGATTCCGGTGGTGGATTTCTCTCATCTGGACACAGTACTGATCATCACCACGACAAAAGAAGCGTGGAACGGGGAGGAGGACTGATTTTGAAACGCCTGCTGTTTTATATTGTTCTGATCCTGCTGGCCTTCCTGATCCAGAACAACATTCTGGCGGTTTCCCCGCTGATCGACGCGACACCGAATCTGCTTCTCATTATCACCTTCTGCTTCGGCTTTATCCGCGGGAAAAAAGAGGGGATGCTTCTGGGATTTTTCTGTGGTCTTCTGATGGATATCTGCTACGGAGAGAGCATCGGGTATTATGCGTTGATCTATCTGATTATCGGTTATGTAAACGGAACGCTTGGGCAGCTGTTCTATACGGAATTTCTGAATATGCCGCTTCTTCTGTGCATCCTGAGCGATCTGATCTATAATCTGTACATCTATGTCTTCGGCTTTCTCCTGTATGGACGACTGAATCTTTCGGTTTACGTAGCTAACGTTATTCTGCCGGAAGTCGTCTATACAGCGATACTTACATTGGTTCTGTACAAGCTGTTCCTGAAGCTGAATACCCGGCTTGAGGAGCTTGAGAAGAGGAGTGCTAAGAGGTTTGTTTAGAGATTTATTGGAGTACATCGGATACAGACTGAAACAGGTAGCCAAATCGCGCCTTTTTCCGGTGTCGATCCTGTTCATTGTCATGTTTGGCGCTCTGATCCTCCAGCTCTTTCAACTGCAGATCGTAGAAGGTGAGGCGGCTCAGGAAGAGTATACCCAGACCACCAAGAAGACGGTGAGCCTGTCCAGTACCCGGGGCAACATCTATGACCGGAACGGCAATCTGCTTGCCTACAATAAGCTGGTGTATGTCGTGACTGTCACGGACGAGGGCGATTATTCCACCGGCTACGAGAAGAATATCATGCTGTTAGAATTGATTGAGATTCTTGACAGCCATGATGAGACGTTGAATACCGAAGTCCCCATTATCATTGATTCTTCCGGTGAATTCCAGTACACCTCAGAGGGGAATACGCTGCTGCGTTTTCTGCGGGATATGTACGGACTTTCCTCTATCAACGATTTTGACGAGGACAATCCCTCCGATATTACGGCGGAAGAATGTTTTGAGTATCTGAAGGAGCGCTACGGCATCGGTCAGTATGCCAACGGAGATACCTATGAGGTATCCGATGAGGCTGCCTTGAAGTGCATCAATATCCGCTACAGTATGGCGCAGAACAGCTATCAGAAATATGTGTCCACGACGGTTGCGGAGGATATCAGTACCGAGACCATGCAGGATATTCTCGAACACTCCCAGGATCTGCTGGGGGTGGATGTGGAAGAGGATTATATCCGCGTCTATAATTACAGCGAAGCTTTTTCCCATATTATCGGCTATACCGGTACCGCATCGACGGATGAGATCGAAGAGCTGAATGAAGAGGGCGGGGACTATACCAGCGGCGATGTGGTAGGAAAGACCGGGATCGAAGCCTACAATGAGCTGGACCTGCAGGGAACCAAGGGCGAACGGGTCATGTATGTGGACAGCGAGGGGCATATTGTCTCCATCGAAAGTGAAGAGGAAGCCGAGACCGGTTCCGACGTGTATCTGACCCTGGATGCCGAATTGCAGGAAGGAATTTATCACCTGATCGAACAGAGTCTGGCCGGCATTATTCTGGACAAGCTGGAAGAAGGGGATGTGACGAACACGGCCAATATGACTGCCTCCCAGAGGAAGATCGGCATCAAGCAGGTCTATTTCCAGCTTATAAACAACAATATTCTTGATATGGATGCCTTTGCCGACGAGGACGCCAGTGAGGCAGAACAGCGTATCTATGCTACTTTCCAGAGTGAGCAGAGCAGTGTGTTGTCGCGCATGGAGAGCGAACTTACAAGCGGTTCTCCCACCGCCTACGCGGATCTCAGCGAAGATATGCAGGCCTATATGACCTATGCCTATGCGGCGCTGCAGGATGCGGGCATCCTGACCAGTGCTATTGATTCCAGTGACGAGACATACGTTACCTACCACACAGATGAGACCATCAGTCTGCAGGATTTCCTGCGTTATGCTCTGACGCAATCCGGTTGGGTGGATACCTCTCTGCTTGATCTGACTGAGAAATATACCAGCGCAGAGGATACCTACCAGGCTCTGGTCACGAAGACATTGGATCTGCTGGAGGACGATGATGATTTCAGCAAGGAGATTTACGAACAGCTGATCGATGCCGGCGACATCGGCGGACGTGATATCTGTCTGGCGCTCTTTGCCCAGGGTGTGCTGGAGGAGGACGAGGAAGCAATCGAAAAACTGGAAAACGGTAATTCAAGCACAGCGTACCAGTTTATTTATGAGAAGATCGAAAATCTGGAACTGACACCGGCGCAGCTGGCGCTGGATCCATGCTCAGCCGCCGTGACAATCACAGACCCTGATACGGGAGAGGTTCTGGCAATGGTCTCCTATCCGGGCTATGATAATAATCGGATCAATGATTCCTCCTACTATTACAGTCTGCTGCAGGATCAGTCCTCACCGCTGTACAGTACGGCGACTCAGGCCCGGACGGCTCCCGGTTCTACCTTTAAGATGGTATCCGCAATTGCCGCCCTGGAGGAGGGACTGATTGACAGTACGACGACGTTTGTCTGCGAGGGATAATTCACAAAGCTGGTACTGGCGCTGTCCTGTACCATCACACTCACAATCCTTAAGTTGGCAAAAGCTCTGGAGAAATCCTGCAACAGTTTTTTCAGTGAAGTGGGATATCTGCTGAGCCTCGATTCCTCGGATACTTATTCGGAATCACTGGGTGTCAGCTATATACAGAAATACGCTTCTCTGCTGGGACTGTCTGAGAAGTCCGGCGTGGAGGTGACGGAGATGGAACCCAATGTCTCTGATTCCTCCCCAATCCCTTCGGCCATTGGTCAGGGTACTCATGCTTACACCAATGTACAAATGGCACGCTATGTCACAGCCATTGCAACGGAGGGGACTGTGTATGATCTGACTCTGCTGGATCATGTGGCTGATACAGAAGGCAAGACGGTGACAGAGTATTCCTCAGAAATTCTCAGTACCGCGGAAGTCTCTGATTCGACCTGGGATGTCATTCAGGAAGGGATGATCGCTGTAGTAAAGAGTGAACACAGCAGTGATTTCGACCAGGATCTGGGACTTGCCGGCAAGACCGGTACCGCCGAAGAGAACAAGCTGCGCGGAAACCATGCTTTGTTTGTCGGCTATGCGCCCTATGACGATCCGGAGTATGCCATTGCCGTCACCATACCGAACGGGTATTCATCTACCTATGCCTGCCGCCTGTCAAATCTGGCGATGGAGCTTGCCGAAGGAAAGATCACTCTGAATGAGATTCTGGAGGAAGATGCCCGAACCTACACC
>JAJQDL010000092.1:46529-56415 GCA_021202235.1 Lachnospiraceae bacterium | reverse complement strand
CCCGAGAACCCCCGGATTCTGCCGCGAGACGCCGGAACCAGGAATCCGGACGCCGGCGCTCTCCCCGTCCTGCCGGAAGACCCGGGATGCCCGGCCGCCCCGAGCGGGGCGCAGGCCCTCAGCCTCCCGTCGGCAGTCCCTGCTGCGGATCAGCGCCCCTTCCCCGCTCCGAGATGGCGCCCGAAGCCGGTTCTCCCGCCCTCGATCAGTTCCCGGTCGGCATGACATATGTACCCTGGCAGACATGGCAGAACCTCTACGAGGCGGAATACGGCTTCCAGGTGGGCACGATCTTCGGCGATCTCGACTATCCCTGGGAAGTGGGGAGGTGCTGCCGACGATGAAGGATTTCAATGAAAAGAAGAAAATGATGAACGAGATCTATGTCTACGGCTTCGCCGTGGACGACGTCAAGCTGTATCTGGACACTCATCCCGGCTGCTGCGAGGCGCTCGCCTATTTCCACCGGATGCAGGATGCCCTCGAGACGGCCCGGCAGAATTACACAGAGGCCTTCGGTCCTCTGGAGGCTATCGATGTGGATGTGGCCGATGGCTGGACCTGGGTCCGTGACCCCTGGCCCTGGGAAGGAGGTGCCTGCTGATGTGGCAATATGAAAAACGTCTTCAGTATCCGGTGCATATCACCCGGACCGACGCCAAACTGGCGCAGTTCATCTCCAGCCAGTACGGCGGCCCCGACGGCGAGATGAGCGCTTCCCTGCGTTATTTATCTCAGCGCTACACGATGCCCTTTGCGGAGGCGAAAGCTTTGCTGACGGATATAGGCACTGAGGAACTGGCCCATATGGAGATCATTGCCGCGATCGTGCGCCAGCTCACGCGCGACCTGAGCATGGAGGAGATCGAAGCATCCGGCTTCGGCCCGTATTATATCGATCACACCACCGGCATCTGGCCCGCCGCGGCCGCCGGTATCCCCTTCAACGCCTGCGAGTTCCAGTGCAAGGGCGACGGCATCACCGACCTCGTGGAGGATATGGCGGCCGAGCAGAAAGCCCGCAGCACCTACGACAACATCCTCCGCGTCGTGAAGGAGGAGGAGATCTGCGACCCCATCCGCTTCCTGCGGCAGCGGGAGATCGTCCACTTCCAGCGCTTCGGCGAAGCCCTGCGCCTCGCCAAAGACAACATCGATACCCCCAACTTCTACGCCTTCAACCCGGCCTTCGACCGGGAAGAGAAATAAGCGCGGGAATCTCTTTAAAATACAGAGCCCGGGAGCACATTGCGTGCCTCCGGGCGTTTTCATCACACCACTTTCTCCATCAGGTCCTCGACCCCGCGGCACTGCCGCGGGGTCTTCCTGCACTGATATTAATCTCGATCCACCTCTTTTTCAAGGATTTTTCCACTGGTGGCATTGATGGTGTAGTCATACTCATATCCGTTATAATCAAAGCTGACTTCGTATACAACCACGCCATTTTCCTTATCTTTCTCTACTTCCAGATCATGCACCTTAGATTCCGTAACTCCCGCATCCGCCAAAGCTATGGATTTGGCTTTCGCCGTTCCGATATAGGTACTGGAAGCGCTGGTAGAAGAGCTGCTCTTTGCTGTAGTCGTTACCTTATACACATCAGAGAAATCTCCGTAATACTTATTTTTACCGGAATCCGAAAGCAGGTATGCCCGAACCTTAAACTTATATGTGGTTCCGCTGCTCAGTCCGGAAATTGTTGCACTGGTGCCGCTTACGGTTGTTTTGCGCACATATTTTTTCTGTGCCGTATCGTAGATGTACACCTGATATTTGGTTGCCCGGCTTACTTTACTCCACTTCAATGTTACGGATGTGGTTGTCTTTGCAGAGGCCTTCAGATTCTCTACCTCTCTCGGTTCCGTGTAGGTGGTCAGGGTTGCCGAATACGAACCAAAGGTCGTTTTGCCATTGCTCTTCGTATAAGCTCTGACTTTGAATTTGTACTTCGTTGCTGATGTCAGGTTCTCTACTTCATACCTGTTCTTCGACGTTGTCTTGATCTTCTTCCACTTTCCTGTGCTCGTGTCCTAACGATAAATCTGATATCCGGTTGCCCCCGATACTTTCGTCCATTTGAGGGTCAGTTCATCGTCATCCCTCACCGCCACCTTCAAGCCCGATACTTTTGCCGGTGCACTTGCCGCCTGTACGGTAGTTACTGATGCACCGATTCCCAAAAACATTGCGATTGCCAGAGTGGTTACGGCCAGTTTTGCTAAAAATTTCTTCATAGTCTTTGTCCTCCTTTTTCTTTTTTGCTGGTCGAATAACCGCCCGGAAACAAGTGTAATCTCTGTTTCCTGTTTGGTTCTCTTTTATTTGATGACCTCAGTATAAAAGAGAAACATTAGAGGAAAATTAGAAGAACGATTAAAATTATTTTTCAGGCTTTCTTCACCGTGATCTCGCTGCTCGCACCTTTTGCTTCAAAAATCTTCTTATAAGCAAAGACTTTCACGCTCGGCACTTTGAACGTACAGGTACTCTTAATGATCCTGAATGCGCTGGAACCCACTTGTTTCGCTTTTTTGAAAAGTAATGTGTTTACATTATTTGTCATGCAGTATATAATAAAGAAAACTTGAATTTTAAAGAATAGAAGGAGTGATTTTATGAATCTGGCAAAAATATCTGCAAACGGACAAATCACCATACCGATCGAGGTTCGCCGCCAACTCGGCTTGAAATCCGGCGATAAGATTCTCTTTCTTCAAAATAAAAATGGAGAAATTGTTGTCAGCAATGCCTCTGCACTGGCCATAAAAAAAGCACAGACTGCCTTTAGCGGTGTTGCTGAAGCTATGAATCTTTCCAATGAAGAGGATATTCAGGCATTGGTAGATGAAGTTCGTTATGGGAAGAGAGGATAATATGCGAGTACTGGTTGACACGAACGTCCTGTTTTCAGCGTTAGTTTTCCCTCGTTCCAGACCGGCAAAAGCCTTACTTCACGTCGCAAACCATCATGAGATTGTATTATGTGACAGAAATATTGCGGAGTTGAGAGATATACTTGAAAGGAAAGCTCCACAGTATCTTCCAGACGCAGAGGTATTGCTTGCCGAATTATCCTATGAATTAATTCCAGCTGTAGATCATGCGCAAAAGCTAATCCGTGATGCAAAAGACCAACCGATCTTAAACGCAGCAATTGTATCTGATGTGGATATCATTCTCACAGGCGATAAGGATTTTCTTAGTTTAGATATGGATCACCCCAAATGTAAGACCGTAGCAGAATTTCTCGACGATGAAGGCTACTAAATGCTCTCTGTTTTTACTTTTCATGTAAAAAAGACCGAGAACCAACAAACAGGTTATCAGTCCTTTTACATTTTTTAATGTGGTGTGCCATTTTTCTATATTATAACTTTTACGCCTTCAATCCGGGCTTCGACTGGGGCGAGCGGTAAGATTTGGAATTTCGTTCATCGAGTAAGGCGTAAGCTATAAAACTCATTACGCCGCCGTGTGCATAAATACAACGCCTGGAAGCACATTGCGTGCCTCCGGGCGATTCGTTACACTACTTTCTCCATCAGGTCCTCAACACTACAGCACAGAGCCCGGGACAGCCTGACCAGATACTCGGCCTGCGCCTTATTGATATTTTTTTGCCGCTGTTCGTATTGCTGAATGGTGCGAACCGGCACGCCGGACAGTGCAGCCAGTTCCCGCTGGCTGAGGCCGGCTCTCCGGCGCAGAGATTTCAGGTTTGTCTCCGGCTTGGCCGCCCGATACAGTTCCGTCATTTTGTCACAAAACTGGCGGATATCCATTTCGTGGCAGGGAGAATACAAGCTGAGAATGGTTCTAATGGGCACATAACGGACAATTTCTGCAAAGCTCATGGCCGTCTCCCACTGATAGTAAGCCAGCGCCCAGCCGGTCCAGTATTCCTCGCTGCGGTCAACCGTGTACCCGGGTCTGACGCGCTTGATTTCCCTGCCGGAAAATTCGAGGACCGTGTAGGCCAGCTCCACACCGGACATTCCTGCGATCAGAGAGAAGTCCCCCTGTTCAAACCGCCGGGCAACACCGGAGGTGATAAACAGATTGAAGAAATCTTCAAGATCGTACGCCAGATCATAGACCGCAAAGTCCAGCATTCGTCCCAGAGAAGTTCGGGCTTTGTCCAGATACACCTTATCGTAAGCGTGAATCATCTGCTCTCATCTCCTCATCCATAATCCGGGTGATATAAAGGTCTCCCCGTTGGCGACGGTTACGCTCCACATCAAAGTATTCCCGACGGGCGGACTGATCGCGAAGCATCTTTTTCGCATACCATTCCTCCCTGTCCGCGATCTCATAGCCGATGAACTGAATGCGGTTAAATGCTTCCCGGCTTTTCAGGACGAACTGCTGCCCCAGCTTGCCCAGGTGCATCGCATTGTTCAGCTGGCGATAGGAGATCGTACCATTAATAAAGTCCTGCGCGAAGGAGAAATAACTGTCATCCGCCCGATAGCCGATGATCGCGTCATACTCCTGGTAATTCACTGCGAAATTGGCAAGGATATATTCTTTCGCATCCAGAGCCAGCCCGGAGGGCACATCGAATTCCCGGTTCTCCAGCAGAACAGCCAGCCAGTGCAGGATGCAGAACTCCGCACTGTTCATATCCAGAATCTGCAGATCGTCACACTCCAGCTCATAACAGTTGGCATAACCGCTCCTGTCCGGAGACACGCCCCATTCCTTCGCCATTTCCAGGCTGTCCGTGCAGTAAAATCCCAAGCCATAGTCGTTATATCGCTTGCCATACCCAAATCTGGGGTGCTCAATAATATCCGATGATCCATGATAGAGTTTGCGAATCATAAAAACGTCCTCCGCCTCATTTATACTCCTTAAGGAGTATAAAGTCAAGTGCTGTTTAACTAAAAAACGGGCAACTCACCAGAATCGCCCGCAGCAGCATGGTCTTCCCGGAACCATTTCTGCCCGTTACGCCCAGAATCCGACTACACTCTATACACAATGCCAGAAAACACCTTATTTTCATCGAGGAAGTCCTTCGCTCTGCGTCGCATGCAGCGCAAAGATCTTTAAATTGTCATATAGCCTTTACGGATCACAGATCTTACAGGGTTCATAACCCATCCCGATCACATCGTCCCGGCTCCCGGTATATTCTTCCATGTTCTTCTCACTCATCCGCTCCACGGCGGAGCAGGCAGGAAGATGGAATTTCTTCGTGTTGGTATTGAGGATATATGTGCGACCGCTGCTTTTCCACAGTGGCTGCCGTTGTTGTCGCTTCTTCTGTCTCTTCCTCTGAGGCAGTCATCGTACCATCGTCAGAGGTATATCCTGTCGCATAATCGATCGCAACGCCGGGCTGGACATTGTAGCAGTAGACGTTAAAGCAAATCCCCTCGCCCTCATCCTCGACCGACCAGGCCTCCATCAGTACGCCGGAGGCCACCAGATTGTCTCCGTCATAGACAGGCGTCACGCGATACAGCACATGATACTCCATCTCCCGCACGAAGTCGGCGACCATATTTTCAAAGGGAAGCATCCCTTCGAGGTTGAGATAGCGGGTGCCGGTGATCAGATTTTTTTCATTCGCACTTTCTCCTGCCAGCTGGAAGCCGATCAGATGGCAGCGATTGTAGACGTATTCGTCTTCAATAAAGTCATACGAGGCGTTGTGCCAGCCGGAGGGAATAATCTCGCTGATTGATTCCCGTTCCTCCGTCGGCATCAGCTCTGTGCAGAGATTCGCATAGGCGACGCCGCAACGGCCCAGAGAATCCAGGTCACTGTAGGTCTCAAAAGCTTCTGTTGTGTATTCGACCTCAGTAAAATACGGTTCGTTATCATTCACCGTGACATATGTTTCTCCGGAATATTCTGCAATCCCGGAGACTGTCACGCTCCCCGATGACTCTGAAGCAGTCATCCCCACGGCAGTTAACTGCGCTTCCGCCGTCTCCGCCTCCTTCATCGCACCGCCGAGAATCAGGAGTACCAGGATGACAATCAGCGCAATCACCGCGCTTTTTATTTTTTTCATCGTTCCTCTCTGTCTTTCAGCCTGTCCCGGCGCAGTGCCGCCAGCGCCTCGCCGATATTCCGCACGCCGATCAGGCGGATGCCGGGTACCTCCCCCAGACGTCTCGCGGCGCTCGCGGGCAGGATACAGGTGTCAAATCCCAGCTTCAGAGCCTCATTGACGCGGCGGTCGGCCTGAGAGACGCCGCGCACCTCGCCGGCCAGTCCCACCTCGCCGAAGACCATCGTTTTATCTCCCACCACAGTGTCCTGGTAACTGGAATACAAAGCAGTGACGATTCCCAGGTCGAGAGAGGGCTCGGAGAGCCGCATGCCCCCGGCGATGTTCACATAGGCGTCGCACTCTGCCAGCCGCAGACCCATCCTCTTCTCCAGAACCGCCATCAGCAGATTGACCCGGTTGTAATCGGCTCCGGCGGCGGTACGTCTCGGATTGCCGAAATTACTGCGGCACACCAGCGCCTGGATCTCCAGCAGGACTGGGCGCGTTCCTTCCATGGCGCAGGTCACCACGGAGCCGCTGGCCCCCTCCGGACGGCCATTCAGCATGAATTCCGAAGGATTTTTCACTTCATGGAGACCGTCCCCCTGCATGTCAAAGACGCCGATCTCATTCGTGGAACCGAAGCGGTTCTTCACAGCGCGGATGATCCGGTAGGAGGCGCTTCGCTCCCCCTCGAAATAGAGCACCGTATCTACCATATGCTCCAGCATCCGCGGCCCCGCCACAGTCCCCTCCTTGGTCACATGACCCACGAGGAAGATCGTGATGCCCAGCCCCTTGGCCAGCTGCAGCAGCACGTTCGTCGATTCGCGCACCTGCCCCACACTGCCCGGCGCACTGTCGAGGTCCTCCCGGTACATCGTCTGGATCGAATCAATGATCACCACCTCGGGGCTGTATTTCCGCAGCGTCTCTGCGACCGTATCCAGGTCTGTCTCACAGAGGAAGCTCAGATTCTCCGTGAACTTCCCCATGCGCTGAGCACGCATCTTGATCTGCCGCAGGGATTCCTCGCCGGAAATGTAGAGCACCTTCCGTCCGGCGGCCGCTACGTGGCGACACATCTGCAGTAGCAGCGTGGACTTGCCGATACCGGGGTCGCCTCCCACGAGGACGAGAGAGGCCGGGACGATACCGCCGCCCAGCACGCCGTCCAGCTCGGAGAATCCGGTCGTAAAACGCTCCTCCTGCATATTCTCGATCTGCGACAGCGTCACCGGCACAGCCTCCGGGCGCAGGCCACGCCCGGTGATCCGCTCCTTCTTCGCCGCGCGCGGCGCCTCTACCAGGGTATTCCAGGCCTTGCAGGAAGGACACTGCCCCTGCCATTTGGATGTCTCACAGCCGCACTCGCTGCAAAAAAATGCCGTTGTCTTCGCCTTTGCCACTTTCTCTTTCCTCCGTCTCTGTCAGATACGTCCTCCGGGATTCAGGAAACCAATGTCAGCCTTATCCTGTTTGCACGGTACAGGTCTCTTTTCCACGGAAAAGGGGCCGCCCTGCGGCGGCCCCGATGCTTTGTTCTTACCTCTTTGTAATGCGGACCTCGACGCTCTGGCCCTCCTCCAGTTCCACACCGATGGACAGCTTGCCGCTGCGGTTGGTCTCCATCAGACCGAGCGGCTCGCCGGCGTAGGCGATGAGGTACTGGGCCGCCTCTGCCAGCTCCACCGTGATCTCACAGTCCCGATAGCTCTCGACCTGGAAAGACAGCCCGTCCTCTCTGGCCGCGAACTGATGTACCGCCGTCCCCGGCACCGACTCATAGACGAACGCCCCATTCCGCTCCAACTTGGTAATCTCCCGGAAGGTCTTCACCTTGTACAGGTCGCCGCCGAACTCAAAATCCTCCCGCTTTGTCTTCTTCTCCAGCGTGTAGTCGCCGAAGCTGATGCTTCCGTTGGCCTCTCCCCGAAGCAGTTCCTTTACCACAGACATCTGTATGTCCTCCTTCATTCAATCCCGGCACACTGAGCCTCTTCCTGTTTTTGGCTCTGTCTGCCGACATGTTTGCGCAAATCCTTACGCCCTGTCCCCTCCGCACTCAGTATAACTATTTTTGCGGATTTTCGCAATCGGAACCGTCTCTTTTTATACAATTTGATACAAGGGACAAAAGGTCATGAATCGAATGCTCGCATTCGTATTCATGACTTTGGTCTCCGCTCCGCTTCGGTCGTTGCTAAGCAAGCGCCACTGGCGCTTAGCAACCCGCAACAACATGACACCGTAGGCGCCCCTTGTGGGGAAAGTAGCCATTTTAGCCATTATATGGCTAAAATGAGCGGATTTCGAATGTTGTCAGGATTGCGGGAGCGCGTTAGCGCGGAGCAATCCGTTGTATCATATTTTTTCAGGCGCGCTCTCCGCCTTCTCCCGCACCGGGTTCAGATGCAGTTCGCCCTGTGTCAGACCCACCTTCACCGTATCGCCGGGGACGATGCGTCCGGCCAGAAGCTCGTCGGCCAAACGATCCTCCAGCTCGCTCTGCAGAGCGCGGCGCAGCGGGCGGGCGCCGTATTTGCGGTCAAAACTCCGGTCAATGAACCAGTCCCGGGCTGCGGCTGTCACTGTCAGACGCAGGTTCTGTGACTCCGCAACACGCCGGTTGATCTCTCCCAGCTGAATCCGGAAGATATCACGCATATTTTCACGGTTCAGAGAATGGAACACAATGGTCTCGTCAATACGGTTCAGGAACTCCGGCTTGAAGAGGCGGCGCACCTCCTCCATGACGCCTTTTTTCATGCGCTCATGGTCGGCCGTCTCGTCGCTCCCGGCGGCAAATCCCAGGAGCTTCGGCTCCACGATCCGCTCGGCGCCGACGTTGGATGTCATGATGAGGATCGTATTCTTGAAGTCCACCTTCCGTCCCTGAGCATCCGTCACATGCCCGTCATCCAGGATCTGCAGCAGCACGTTAAACACGTCCGGATGCGCCTTCTCGATCTCATCGAAAAGGATCACTGAATAGGGATTGCGGCGAACCTTCTCACTGATCTGTCCGCCCTCCTCGTAGCCCACATAGCCAGGCGGCGAACCGATGAGACGGGACACGCTGTGCTTCTCCATATATTCCGACATATCGACCCGGATCATCGCTGATTCCTGGCCGAAAACAGCCTCCGCCAGAGCCTTGCACAGCTCCGTCTTTCCTACGCCGGTCGGCCCCAGGAAGAGAAAGGAACCGATCGGACGGCGCGGATCCTTGAGACCGATGCGTCCCCGGCGGACAGCCCGGGAGACGGCCGTCACCGCCTCATCCTGTCCCACGACCCGGCGATGAAGTGTCTTCTCCAGCTTCCGCAGACGCTCCGTCTCCTTCTCCGCCAGACGGCTGACAGGTATGCGGGTCCAGACGGCCACCACCTCTGCCACATCCTCTTCGGTGACGACGGCACGGCTGCCCTTCCCCTTCCGCTGCTTCTGCCTCTCTTTCCGGACTGTGAGCTTCTGTTGCTCTTCCCGGAGAGCCGCAATGTCTTCAAAGCGCTGTTCGCGGATCGCGTTTTCCTTGGCTTCCTCCAGTTCCTGCCACTCTGCGTCAAAGGATTCCCGGGAGAGTCCGGCACGGCTTCCGGCCAGCCGGACACGCGAAGCCGCCTCATCCATGAGATCCAGTGCCTTATCCGGCAGGAAGCGGTCTCCTACGTAACGCGCGGACAGCTTCACCGCCGCCTCGATCGCGCCGTCCGTAATCTCCGCCTCATGGAAATTTTCATAGCGGGGACGCAGCCCCCGCAGGATCTCTACCGTCTCCGCCAGAGACGGCTCCTCCACCTGAATCGGCTGAAAACGCCGTTCCAGAGCCGAATCCTTCTCGATATGCTTTCGATATTCGTCCACCGTGGT
>JAJQDL010000092.1:16434-46519 GCA_021202235.1 Lachnospiraceae bacterium | reverse complement strand
CACCGGCCACCTCCTGGATCACCCTCTTGATGCGCTCCTCGAATTCCCCCCGGTACTTGGTCCCGGCCACCATAGCCGACAAATCCAGCGCCAGGAGTCTCTTATCCTTCAGACTGTCCGGCACCTGACCGGCGGCGATGCGCAGAGCCAGACACTCCACGATAGCCGTCTTTCCCACGCCCGGTTCGCCGATGAGGCAGGGATTATTCTTCGTACGGCGGCCAAGAATCTGCATCAGCCGCTCCATTTCCTGTTCCCGTCCGATGACCGGGTCCAGGCCTCCCGCCGCAGCCAATGCCGTCAGATCGCGGCTGAAATGATCGAGGCAGGCCGTGCCCTGAACTCGTCCGCCTTCCTCACCCTCCGTCCGCAAAAGAGTCCCTTCCGGTCCCATGGCCTCCGCCAGCTCATTTGCCAGGCGGCTGTACCCTGTTTCCATGGTATTTAACAGGCGGATCGCCACACAATCCTCGTCGCGCATCAGCGCCAGAAGGATGTGATCGCTGCCAACAGCATCCTTTCCTGCCTGCCGGGCAATCTCCCAGCTCACATCCAGTGCGTGCGAAGCCTTGGGAGTGAACTGCAGTCGTCCCTCCTGCTTCACGGTGTACTCCGGCGCGATAAGCTGCGCCATCAGCTGCAGCAGCCGCTCCTCCGTCACATTCATACGGCGAAGCACCTCGGCAGACATACACTCTGTCTGCAGGATTCCCAAAAGCAGGTGCTCGGTACCCACATAGCCGTGTTCCAGCGTAAGCGCCATCCTCTCTGCCTGACGGAGCACCTGCTGCGCCTGCTTTGTCATGGGATATTTCCCTTTTGCCATAAACTTTCGAATCCTCCTTCGCAGCACATCGGCCCCCGCTCCGGTGACGAAATACGGCTCCTTACTGCTGCTGATTTCTTCCCTGCAGATCCTCAGCGCTGAACACATTGGACAGCTTGCCGTTCGGTTCCACCATGGGGAATACCTTGTCGTCGCAGTCAATGACGCAGTCAATGACCGCTGCCTTGCGGCTGGCGATCACCTCTGCCAGGACAGCGTCGGCTTCCTTCCGGGTCGTTACCCGGTAGCCCTTCACACCCATGGCCTCAGCGACTGCGACATAATCGACGGCATCCTGCAGGATGGTCTGCGAGTAACGCTCCCCGTAGAACAGAGTCTGCCACTGACGCACCATACCCAGCACATGATTGTTGATGATCACGGTGACAACCGGCAATTCATTGCGGCTCACCGTCGCCAGCTCGTTCAGGTTCATGCGGAAGCAGCCGTCACCGGTGATGTTGACCACCAGCTTGTCCGGGAAGGCTGTCTGCGCGCCGATGGCGGCGCCCATGCCATAGCCCATCGTTCCCAGGCCGCCGGAGCTTAAGAATGTCCTCGGATGCGTATAGGTGTAGTACTGGGAAGCCCACATCTGATGCTGTCCCACATCGGTGACGATCAGAGTGTTGTCGTGAGAGGTCAGCTCGTCCAGCTTCTCGATGATATAAGGCCCGGTCAGCACGTCGCGGCGGTAGCGCAGCGGATATCTCTGCTTCAGATCCTGAATATATTTCATCCAGGCCGGATGCTCCGTCGTATCCAGGCGGCGGTTCAGTTCGGCAAGAACCAGCTTCACATCCCCGATCACCGAGGCATCCGCCCGTACGTTCTTATTGACCTCAGCCGGATCCACATCAAGATGCAGGATCTTCGCCTGGTCAGCGAAGGCCTTCGTATCGCCGGTACAGCGGTCGCTGAAGCGCACGCCGATGCCGATGAGCAGATCGCAGGCGCAGACGCCCAGATCCGATGCCTTGGTCCCATGCATGCCCAGCATCCCCGTGTAAGCAGGGTCAGACTCGTCAAAAGCGCCCTGTCCCATGAGGGAGAGCGTCACCGGGGCATCGATCTTCTTCGCGAACTCTGTCAGTTCCTCCGAAGCGCCCGCAGAGATCACGCCGCCGCCCGCAAAGATGAAAGGCTTCTTTGCCGCGCGGATCATTTCCACAGCCCGGCAAAGATCCTCCTCTGTCAAATGCGCCCGGGCCGGAGCGATGGGCTCCGGCTCGACCGGCGTATACTCGCAGAGCGCTGCGGTCACGTCCTTGGTGATATCCACCAGCACCGGGCCCGGCCGCCCGCTCTTCGCCAGGCGGAAAGCGCGGCGCATGGCGGGCGCCAGATCCTCCACCTTCTTGACCAGAGTGCTGTACTTGGTGACGGGCATGGTCACACCCGCGATATCGATCTCCTGGAAGGAATCCTTGCCCAGCATGGAAGTTCCCACATTGGCAGTGATGGCCACCAGCGGAATGGAATCCATATAGGCCGTAGCAATTCCTGTCACCAGGTTGGTCGCTCCGGGGCCGGATGTCGCGAAGCAGACACCGACCCGCCCCGTCGCACGGGCATAGCCGTCGGCGGCATGCGCCGCCCCCTGCTCATGGGAGGTCAGGATATGATGAATCCGATCTGAGTATTTGTAAAGAGCGTCGTATACATTCAGGATACTCCCGCCCGGATAACCGAAGATGGTATCCACCTTCTGCTCCAGCAGACACTCCATCAGTATCTCCGATCCGTTTAAAGTCATTTGGTATTCTCCTTTGCTCTGTCTGTCGTCTGTCTACTGGATCTCCAGGATCGCACCACGGTTGCCGGAAGTGACCAGCTTCGCGTAGCGTGCCAGATATCCGGTCGTAACCTTCGGCTCCCTGGGCTGCCATTTCGCCTTCCGCGCCGCCATCTCTTCATCAGAAATCTTTACATCCAGGCGGCAATTCTCGATATCAATGCAAATGATATCTCCCTCTTCGACCAGCGCGATGGGGCCGCCTACGGCCGCTTCGGGGGAAACGTGGCCGATGGAAGCGCCGCGGGAAGCGCCGCTGAAACGTCCATCCGTAATCAGCGCCACGGAGGAGCCAAGACCCATGCCCGCGATGGCAGAGGTAGGATTCAGCATCTCACGCATGCCCGGGCCTCCCTTGGGACCCTCGTAACGAATTACGACCACGTCGCCGGGGACGATCCTGCCGCCCTTGATGGCTGCGATGGCATCCTCCTCACAGTCAAAGACCCGTGCCGGTCCCTCATGCTTCATCATCTCAGGCACCACGGCGGAGCGCTTGACGACGCCGGAATCAGGAGCCAGATTGCCCTTGAGGATCGCCAGGCCGCCGGTCTCGCTGTAAGGGTTCTCGACGGGGCGAATGACCTCAGGATTCCGGTTTACCGCGTGCTCAATATTTTCTCCCACGGTCTTGCCGGTCGCGGTGATCAGATCTGTGTAGAGCAGGTTCTTCTTCGTCAGCTCCTTCATCACGGCATAAACGCCGCCGGCCTCATAGAGGTCCTCCATATAGGTAGGACCTGCCGGCGCCAGATGACAGAGGTTCGGTGTCCGGCTGCTGATCTCGTTGGCGATGTCCACATTGATCTCCACACCGGCCTCGTGAGCGATCGCCGGAATGTGCAGCATCGTGTTGGTGCTGCAGCCCAGCGCCATATCCACCACCAGCGCGTTGGTAAAGGCCTTCTCGGTCATGATATCCCGGGGACGGATGTTCTTCTCCAGAAGCTCCATGACCTTCATGCCGGCGTGCTTCGCCAGCTTGATGCGCTCAGAATAGACGGCCGGGATGGTTCCATTTCCTTCCAGACCCATGCCGATGGCCTCAGTCAGGCAATTCATGCTGTTGGCCGTATACATCCCGGAGCAGGAACCGCAGGTCGGACAGGCGCGCTGCTCAAATTCCTTCACATCCTCTTCGGTCATTGTTCCGGCGCTGTAGGAGCCCACCGCCTCAAACATGCTGGAGAGGCTGGTCTTGTGCCCCTTGACATGACCGGCCAGCATCGGGCCGCCGCTGACAAACACCGTAGGGGTGTTCAGACGGGCCGCCGCCATCAGAAGGCCGGGCACATTCTTATCACAGTTGGGTACCATGACCAGGGCATCGAAGGCGTGCGCGATGGCCATACATTCAGTAGAATCGCAGATCAGATCTCTGGTCACCAGAGAATATTTCATGCCCACATGGCCCATGGCGATCCCGTCGCAGACCGCGATGGCGGGAAAAACGACGGGCGTGCCGCCGGCCATGGAGACACCGGTCTTCACGGCATTGACAATCTTATCGATATTCATATGTCCGGGAACGATCTCATTGTACGAGCTGACGATGCCCACCAGAGGGCGGTTCAGCTCTTCCTCGGTCATGCCCAGTGCGTTGAACAGAGAACGATGGGGCGCCTGCTGCATCCCCTTTGTCACGGAATCACTCTTCATTTTATTTATTCTCCTTTATCTATTGTCAATTACACTTATAACCGCGCCCGGATGGCTTCGCCCATCTGCGTGGTGCCTACCTTCTTACAGCCCTCGGACCAGATGTCGCCGGTCCGGTATCCGTCCGCCAGCACCTGCTTCACGGCATTTTCAATATCATCGGCCTCCTCCATCAGATCAAAGGAATAGCGCAGCATCATGGCCGCCGACAGGATCGTGGCGATCGGGTTCGCCAGATTCTGTCCGGCGATGTCCGGCGCGGAACCATGGCTCGGCTCGTAGAGACCCAGCTTCGTCTTCCCCAGGCTGGCGGAGGAGAGCATACCGATGGAGCCCGTCACCTCGCTGGCCTCATCAGAAAGAATATCTCCGAACATATTTTCCGTCAGGATCACGTCAAACTGTCCCGGCGCGCGGACCAGCTGCATGGCGCAGTTATCCACCAGCATATGGGAGAGCTTCACATCAGGATAATCCTTCGCCACGTCCTCCACAACGGCGCGCCACAGGCGGGAGGAATCGAGGACGTTGGCCTTGTCCACGCTGATGACTTCCTTCCTTCTCTTCTGCGCCACTTCGAAGGCCTTGATGGCGATGCGGCGGATCTCATTCTCATTGTATACCAGAGTATCCGTAGCCTGCTTCACACCATCCACTTCCTCGGTGAACCGTTTGCCGAAATACAGGCCGCCGGTCAGCTCCCGCATGATCACCATGTCGAAGCCGTCCCCGATGATGTCCGGACGCACGGGGCAGCGATCCTTCAGCTCCGGGTACAGATAGGCCGGGCGCATATTGGCGAAGAGCTCCAGCCCCTTGCGCAGAGCCAGCAGCCCCGCCTCCGGCCGCTCCTGCGGCGGGCGGTCATACCAGGCAGAATTGCCGACATTTCCCCCGACGGCGCCCAGAAGCACCGCGTCGGAGGCCTTCGCCGCCGCCAGCGCCTCGTCTGTCAGGGGCACCCCATAGCGGTCGATCGAGCAGCCGCCCATCAGCAGCTCCGTATATTCAAATGTATGCCCGTACTTTTCGCCGACGGCGTCCAGTACCTTTCTCGCTTCTCCTACAATCTCGGGTCCGATCCCGTCCCCGGGAATCAGTGCAACATGACAAATCATATGGATTCTCCTCTCTATGCGGCGCACAGGCAACCCGCCGCACATTTCCGTCTATCATAGCTCATTCCGCGTTGTTTTTCAACCGTCCTTATAGTATCATCGGTCAGGAGGCGGCGTATCGTTTCCTGACCGCCTGCGCATATACAAACAGGACAAAGCCGCGAAAAACCACAGCCTTGTCCTCCTATGCATTCCTATGCGGATGTGTCCGGTTCCCGGCGCCTGCGGCCGCGAACCCACACTGTTACTCCTGGCCGGGCTTCTCCACCTGTATGATTGCTTCCTTCTGCATGGGGATCCGGCAGTTCTTGTTGTTGCCGAACTCCACGATCACCACATCCTCGGTAACATCAATGATGGTTCCATAGAAACCGCTGCTCGTCAGAACGCTGTCCCCGATCTCGATGCTGGCGATCAGAGCCGCCTTCTCTTTCTTCTGCTTGTTCTGCGGACGGATCATGACAAAATACATGAATGCCACAATGATCACAATGTAGATGATCCAGAAACCTGCGCCGTATCCGCTGCTTGCTGCTAACAATGCCATAATAACTTGTTCCTCCTGTGCTTCCGGCTGGCCGCCGGCATTTCGGGTGCGTGTCAGACGGTAGGTTCCACCGGCTCCACGCCCAGGCCCGCCAGCTTCCGTCTCCTGTACTGCGCATAGCAGCCGTCTTCGATCGCCTGGCGAATCTCCGTCATCATTGTATTATAAAAATATAGATTATGCAAGACACAAAAACGCATTCCCAGCATCTCACCGGCCTTCAAAAGATGCCGGATGTAGGCGCGGCTGTAGCCGCCGCGGCATGCGGGACAGCCGCAGCCCTCCTCGATCGGCGCTCCGTCGGTCTCGAAGCGGGCGTTAAACAGATTCAGCTTCCCGTGGTTGGTGTAGACATGCCCGTGCCGCCCGTTGCGGCTGGGATAGACGCAGTCGAAGAAGTCCACGCCCCGGTCCACCGCCTCCAGGATATTCGCCGGCGTCCCGACACCCATCAGATAGATCGGTTTATCCTCCGGCAGGTGCGGCACCGTGACATCCAGGATCCGGTACATCTCCTCATGGCTTTCGCCCACGGCCAGGCCACCCAGCGCATAGCCATCCAGATCCATGGCCGCGATCTGCTCTGCCTGCGCGATACGGATATCCTCGAAGGTTCCTCCCTGGTTGATGCCGAAAAGCATCTGGTGAGGATTCAGGGTATCCGGCAGAGCGTTGAGGCGTTCCATCTCCGCCTTGCAGCGCGCCAGCCAGCGCGTCGTCCGTGCCACACTGTCCTCCATATACTCCCGGGTCGCCGGGTGCGGAGCGCATTCATCGAAAGCCATAGCGATCGTCGACCCCAGGTTGGACTGGATCTGCATGCTCTCCTCCGGCCCCATGAAGATCTTCCGCCCGTCCACATGAGAGTGGAACCAGACTCCCTCCTCACGGATCTTCCGCAGCCCGGCCAGAGAGAAGACCTGAAAACCGCCCGAATCTGTCAGGATCGGCCGGTCCCAGCGCATAAAGGCATGAAGTCCGCCCATCTGCCGCACCACCTGGTCGCCGGGGCGCACATGAAGATGATAGGTGTTCGAGAGCTCCACCTGCGTACCGATCTCACGGAGATCGTCGGCGGAGACCGCGCCCTTGATCGCTCCCACCGTCCCCACATTCATGAACACAGGGGTTTCAATGACGCCGTGGACCGTCTCAAGCCGCCCCCGCCGGGCCCGATGGTCCTTTCTGATCAGTGTATACATAAAATTATTTATTCTCCTCGTTATCCTCTTTTTCAGCCTGCACCAGCACCTTCTCCACCCGGCGGCCATCCATGCTCAGGACCGTCACCCGCAGGCCCTGCCAGTGGAAGCTCTCTCCGCTCTTCGGGTAAGCGCCGCCGAAGGATTCCAGTGTCCAGCCGCCTACGGTATCGCTCTCCGCCTCAAGTTCATCCTCACGGATGTCGAAGAGCTCCAGGAAATCGCCCATCATCATAGAACCGTCCAGCTCGTAGATGCCACCCGCATGCTCGGTCACCTCCGGCTCAACGGTGTCCGTCTCATCCCAAATCTCGCCGACGATCTGCTCCAGCATATCCTCCATGGACAGCACGCCCACGATGCCTCCGTACTCACCGGTGACGATCGCCAGATGCTGCTTAGCGCGGCGCAGCTGATTCATCACCTCCGGCAGCTTCATCGTCTTATACACATAACAGGGCGGCATCAGCAGGGAGCGGATATCCACCGACTCGCTCTCTGTCAGGGCTTTGAGAAAATGGTTCAGATATAAAACACCGATGACATTGTCAATATTATCCTCGTAGACAGGCAGCCGCGAATAGGGAGAGTTCTCCACCACCGCCAGGATGTCCTCCCAGTCGTCGTCAATATCGATGGCCAGGACATCCACACGCGCCGTCATGACCTCCTGCGCGGAGATATCAGCGAACCCGATAGCTGCCTGCACCAGTTCTGTCTGATCCTCATCCAGGACCTCCTCATCCTCCGCCGTCTCGATGATGGACTGGAGCTCCTCCACCGCCTCGTCTACATCTCCTTCCTCATCGCCCTTCAATCCGCGCGTGAGCCAGGCGATCAGATGCACGACCACCCAGATCAGCGGGCTCAGGACGATCATCAGACCGTGAAGCAGCGAAGCGCTGCGAACGGCCATCCCATTGGCATTCTTCTTCGCCGTGATCTTGGGGATGGTCTCCCCGAAAATGATCACCAGTACCGTCAGGACCACCGTGGCGACCCAGACATAGGCATCACTGCCGGTGACCAGGATCACAAACACCGAGCCCAGGGAAGACGAGGCAATATTCACCAGATTGTTACCGATGAGAATGGCGCTGAGTGCGTCGTCATACCGGTCCAGGATACGCAGAGCCAGTCCCGCTTTCCGCGACCCATCCTCTGCCTCGTTCTCCAGACGGAGCCGGTTGCAGGCGGAATACGACATCTCCGAGGCCGAGAAAAAGGCGGAACCGCAGAGACACAGCAGAATACCCAGCGCGATCAGATACACCGTCATGCCTCCTCACCTCCTTTGGCGTCGGCCGGAAGCCGACACAGGGTGAGCTTGCGGATGCGGTTGTGCTCCATCTCGGAGACAGTGATCTCCAGTTCATGATAGGTAAAACGGTCTCCCACCGCAGGAATAGCCGGGAACTGCTCATAGGCCCATTCCCCCATCAGCGTATTGATGAGGTCTTCATTCTCCTCCGGATCCTCATAATCCACATGCTCGAAGGCGTCGCTTACCGACTCGTCCGCGTCCACCTGGTAAGAACCATCCTCCAGCTGAACCACGGTTTCATCAACCACGTCGTCCTCATCCCAGATCTCGCCAACCAGCTCCTCAAGGATATCCTCTACCGTGACGATACCGAGAGTTCCCCCGTAATTGTCGGTGACGACCGCCATATTCAGTTTGCCCTTAGACATGGTGGGAAGAAGATCGTCGATATTTGCGCTCTGATGGACGAACATCACCTCATCCAGCAGTGAACGAAGCTCCAGTCCGTCTCCCTCGCGCAGGAAGGCCTTGATGAATTTACGGATCTGCAGAACGCCGATGATATTGTCGATCGTGCCCTCATAGACAGGCAGCCGACTGTGGTTCTGCTCTTTGACAAAGGTCAGGATCTCTGCATTCGGCGTATCAATATCGATGGCCGCCACGTCCACCCGGGGCGTCAGCACGCTCTCTACCGTCACGTCGCCGAACTGCAGCGCCGAGGAGATCAGATCTCCGCGGGCATCGTCCAGCGTCCCTTCCTCGGTCATGTCCTCGATGATGTCGTACAGCTCATCCTCCGTCACGGAGATCTGCGGATCGCCCTTGGTCAGCTTCGCCGCCGCCTGACCGATCCAGGTCAGCAGGGTTGAGAGCGGCGCCAGTACCTTCATCAGAAAGCAGAGCGGAGCCGCACAGGTCAGCAGAAGTCTCTCGCTGTACTTCTTGGCGACACTCTTGGGAAGCATCTCCCCGGCGAAGAACACCACGATCGTGGTGAGAAGCGTACTGACCGACACGGCGCCAAGCCCCCAGATCCGGGTCACCTGCACGGTAACGATCGAGGCGGTGGCCAGATGCACAACATTTGTGCAGATCAGCAGCGTGCTGATCGCCCGGTCAAAATTCTCCAGCACATAGAGCGCATCCTCAGCATGCTTCTCACCGCGCTCGGCGGCCATGCGGATCCTGACCCGGGAGGCCGCGGCTGCCGCGGTCTCCGCCACAGCGAAAAACGCCGCACAGAACAACAGAATAATCACGATAAGCCATGATATTCGACTGCCATCATCCATTTTAGGACATCCATCTCCTTTATCTTCGGTTCCCATAGGTGCCTGCGCACAGAGTACCCGGCTGCCCGTAAACCATTTTCGTGTTCTTTTAAAAATGTTTAGAATTAGGGTTCATGTTACCACGAATTTGCCCTCTCTGTCAATGCGCAGGAACGGACAAACGGAAGAAAATGTCCGGAATGCCATATCGTGTCACTGTTTCCGCGTCAGGAGAGCGCTCCGCCGATTCCACCGCCGGCCAGGCAAAACAGGGGAAGCCAGATCCCTGTGGAAGCATTCGCCGATTCCGCCGAACAGATCCGGGAAAGAAGAAAAAGAACGAACAGATAGATCAGACCCGCCGCCAGTCCCCAGAGCAGACGGCGGCTTCCCGCAGCCCGGGCAGCCAGAAGCCCTCCCGCGAAGGAGGAGAGGAACCAGATAACGCGAACGACGACAGGAATCGTGGAGAATCCCAGACCTGCCAGCGCGAAAACGGCTGACACCGCGATGAGAAGAAAAGCACTGAGCAGAAGAGCTGAAAAAAGCGCCCTCCCCAGGATCCGGACCGGGGAGGGCAGGGCTGAATGTTCCATAGAGAACCTCCGGGCATCTGCTGTGCTATTGTATGCGGCGAGATTCCCGTTTATTCGTGTAAGCAATTTATAAGGTCTGTTATTCCTCCAGCGCATGATAGAGCAAGTTCACCACCCGCTCTGTCGAATGTCCGTCAAAATCATCAAAGAACCGCCGGGCAAACGCAGGAACCTTTTCCTCTGCGAAATCCTTCTTTACAGTCGCGCGCTGCAGCATTTCCTGCGTGAAGAAGAAATGTCCGGGCACAAAGGTCTCAAAGTCAAAATAAAAATCCCGGTCCTTCATATATTCCCTCAGATCAAACGTATAGAACATCATGGGAATATTTAACAGAGACGCTTCAAAAACAAGCGACGAGTAATCAGTAATGATCAGATCCGTGATAAAAAGCAGATCATTCAGTTCCGTCTGCTCTGACAGATCAAGAACCCTGTCCTGATATGCCTCCGGGATCGGTTGCTTCTCCGTGACAAAGGGATGATGCTTCACGATCAGGAAGTATTCTTCACCGACCGCATCCATAAATTCATCAATCCGGAACTTATCCATCGGATAATGAGCGGTTTCCTTTACATGCCCACGAAATGTCGGCGCAAACAGAATCACCTTTTTCCCGCGCAGCAGCGGATACTCTTTGTACAGCCTGTGGCGAACCGTCTTTTTATAGGCCGCATCAAAGAAAACGTCAGTCCGGGGGATCCCCGTCGGCACCACATTGTCTGTAGGAATGCCGAAGCCCTCCGAATGGCAGATCTTTACATTTTTGGTGCTGACCGTCACATAATCATAATTCCTGTGATTCCTGGTCTTCTGCGGCGAACCCTTCGGCTTGCCCAGCCTCGTAAAACCAAAGGTCTTAAACGCTCCGCAGGCGTGCCACAGCTGCACGACCCGTGTCTCCGGCCGGATATCAAAGAAATGAATATAGGGAGTGAACTCATCCAGCACGACCACCTTGCTGGTCGCGCACAGATAAGCAAAACGGTCCATCTCCTTTTTCGTCATCTGGAGGATATCCTTCGGATCCAGATACATTTCGATCTCGAGATTCTCATCGTCTTTTATCTTTTCATAGACAAAGGCAAAATTCCCTGACAATTCCGTGCGGCGCAGAGAGATAAAAGCGATCCGGTTGGGTACAACGGCCTGTTTCTTACTGATCCTGTTAAAAGAAGACTTAATATATTCGCATTTCAGCTTCCGATAATACGCCCTCGCTTTGACTGCAGAGATCTTATGACCGCTGAGCCCATACAGCCGGGCATTGATATGCGCGATAAATTTTCTCAGGCGGCTGGGATTGGATTTCTTCACCTTATCCGCATACCCGATAAAGTTGAACGTTGCCAGCAGGGCATCGACGATCATCCAGGGAAGCAGCAGCAGGGAAGCGGCAAAGACAAGCCATTTATAGATCTTCCCGACCCACGTTTTCAGCCGACTTCTTTCAGTCCGGCTTCTGTATTGGGTCAGCCTCTCCTGAAAGTCCGGCTGTGGAATGAAGCGAATCATATTTCCTTCCGGCTGACACAGATAGCAGAATTCATCCTGCTCGAGAATCCCCGGATTCATATCGACCGCAATCTTTTCCTCATAGAACTCGCCGTACAGCAGATTGAAATACATCGTAATGGGATTGGCGGAGTTTCTCGATTTCCAGAACAGGTAGTCCAGCAGATAGACATAATTGCTGGAAAATTCGATCACGCCCACATCCTCATTTCGATTCATCGTGGCCACTACCAGAGGGATCCTGCGGTCTTCTATTCCATTCGAAAAATGCATGATCAGGTTCAGTCTGGCCAGGCTGCTCAATATTTCAAATTCGCCCGTTACCATAAGGCGCAGCTTATTGCCTTCAATATGGATCTCATCTATACGGATATTGTAGTTCATTCTTCTCTTTCTCCAAACAGTATTTTACCAGCCGATCGCCTTCCTCTTGGCGGCGATCAGCTCTTTCAAATCGCCTTCTCTGAATATACTGGAGGTTCCGGCCACAAAGATATCAGCGCCTTGCGCATATAATTTCGCCGCATTCTCCACTGTAATATTTCCATCCACTTCGATGTATACTTCCGGATGACCCAGGCTGTCCAGCAGTCTCCGCACACGCCCGACCTTTTCGATCGTATGCGGCACGATCTTCTGCCCGGCGAACCCGGGGTTCACGTTCAGGACCAGTACACCGGAGATATAGTCCGCGACTTCCTCCAGCACCTGGATTGGCGTTCCCGGATTGATGGCGATCATGGCCTTCACGCCTTTTTTCTGCAGATAATCGAGACACTTCTGAATATGGCAGGTTCCTTCGTAATGAAGCGATACCTGCTCGCCCGGCTGAAAATCAAACCATTTTAATTTTTCTTCTGCACGATCGACCATAAAATGGCAGTCAATGGTAATACTTGTCAGACTGCGCAGACGCTTTACGAAATCCGGTCCATAGGCCAGATTCGGCACAAAGGTACCGTCCATAACATCCACATGCAGATATTCTATATTTTCTTCCTCAAACCGGCGCACATAATCCATGATCTGATCAAAACCGGCACACATCACCGAGGCGGCAATCTTTCCTTTTCGTTCCATTCTGTATTTCCTTATGATACGCAAATTTACATTTCAAACACCACTTTCAGCCGGAACCGACTGCTGTCTTTTACCGTATTCATAGCTGCTTCATAGTCCGAGAGCGGATAGGTCTGTGTGATCAGCGCGGCAAAGGCTTCGGGGTCGCGGGCCATCGAGCGCAGCGCCTCCTCCCAGTCGTTTACCTTTTCGCTGTAGCTGGAGTTCCACGTCCCTTTCGCCGTGATCTGCTGACGGAGGATCTTCCAGTAAACATTTTTTTCAAACGTCATATCGCCTTCCGGATTCCCGACCAGGACCACCGTTCCAAAAGCACTGCAGGCCTGGATGGCATTTTCCGCGGTAGATGCCTTGCCAACGCACTCGAAAACCACGTCGGCCCCTTCCCCGCCGAAAAGCGCTTTGGTATCCTCCTCCACCTGATCGTTCTTCGTGTTAATCGTGTCAAAGCCCAGCTTCCGGGCAAAGTCCAGTTTGGCCTCACTGCGGCCGCAGATCACCACCCTGGATGCCCCCATATTTTTCGCGAAGGAGGCGATCAGAAAGGCGATCGTACCCGAACCCACGATCACAACCGTCTGCCCCGCCTCAAGCTGCGCAATCTTTATTGCGTGAAGACCAACCGCCGAAGGTTCGCACAGAGCCGCGATCTTATAATCCAGCATGTCGTCAAACAGGATCAGATTCCAGACCGGTACGACCAGATATTCCGCATAGGCCCCGTCACACCGGGAACCAAAATAATTGTAATTCTTACACTGCGCATAGGCTTCCTGTGCGCACGGCGCACACTGGCGGCACGGCAGCAGCGGGAAGACCGCGGCCCGCCGCCCCAGCAGCTTTTCATCCACCTCTTCTCCCAGAGCAACGATCTGCCCGGAGAATTCATGCCCCGGAATCGTCGGGAAATGATAGGTTCCGGTCGTATAAATGCGCGGGATATCACTGGAGCAGATCCCGCAGGCCTTGATCTTCAGCAGGACCTCCCCCTTTCCCGGGTTCTTTTTCTCTACATCCTCATAGCGCAGATCACCGACGCCATGCAGCACCAGCGCTTTCATCCTCTCCTGATTCTCCAAACTTCCGTCTCCTCTATCTGTTTCGTATGATATTTTCCGCCATGATAAGATCGCTGTCCGTCGTGATCTTAAAATTGATGGAATCCCCTTCAACCATGTGCTGGGTCACGCCGTTCAGAGTGCAGATCTGCGACGTCCCGGTAATCTCAGGCTTTTTTTCTTCCGGGATAGCCGCCTGCATATCCAGAAAAAGCTTCAGATTAAAGCTGTCCGGAGCCTGTCCATGGTAGACCATCTTTCGATCCGGAATCTCCGAGACCTCTTTGCCGTTCAGAGAATGAAGGATCGTGTCGCTGGCCGGAAGAGCCGCCACAACCGCGCCGTGGGCCATCGCACAGTCAATGCTGTCATTTAAGATCTTCTCCGTCACAAAAGGTCTGGCCGCATCGTGAATGACGATCACATCCTGCTCGCCGAGGGCATTTTCCCGACAGATCGCATCCGTCACATTGCGGATGGAATCCAGCCGTTCTTTTCCTCCGTATGTCAGCCGGATCCTCTTCTGTTCGTCAGCGAAATGATCTCTGACCAGATGCTGCATGTATTCCATCCACTCGCCGTGTACGGCAATATAGATCGCATCAAAGCGGGGCACCTTCAGCATATTTTCAATCGTGTAGGCGATCACCGGCTTCCCGGCCAATTCTATAAACTGCTTGGGTATCGACGCAGATTTCACTCTGCTCCCGACCCCGCCTGCTAATATCGCTCCGTATATCATGTTCTTCTCCTGACTATGTTAAATTGGGATTTATGAATGACCGCCCGACAGCTCAGATCAGTCAATCACATTTCCAGAACAGTAATTCGTTCCAACCGTTGCCTTGACTGCGCCGGTTATACGTACTGCATAGTAACACGATTTGATCGTGTTTTTGGATATGCTGACAACTCCTTTGCTTACTGCCTGAATGCCATTCACTGACGACGTACCCGTCAGCGTATTACCGCTTACCGAAATTTTATAGGCCGTCGTCCCGGGATTCAGGTAGATCAAAGCCGCTCCGCTGCAGTCCGAAATTACATTCCCCGATATGGTCATATCACAGACAAGTGCATTCACAGAGATGCCTCTGCTGCCGCATCCGGTAATCGTATTATTTTTTATATACTTGATCTTTCCTTTGGATTGAACAAAAATCCCGTGACTGCCTGATTCGGTAATCGTATTTCCCTTGATTTTCGTGGCTTTCGCCGAATCGTCTACCCTGATTCCGTTATTTAACGATCCATCAATCGTATTATTCTCAATCGTCGTCGCCGTCGAGCTTGAATTCAGATAGATTCCCAAATACATATCATTTACTGTATTATTGGAGATCGCTTTACAGCTGCTGCTCTCTCTCAGCTGTATTCCGTAGAACGTATTTGAACTGGCTGCTCCCGTATAAGTGACCGTATTTCCATCCACGGTTGCATTACGTGTATCGACCAGACGAATTCCCAGTGAATCTGTCGTGATTTCGTTATTACTCACGGTGACTCCACTGACATAATAATTCCCTTTGGGAAGAGTATCGCCATTCGCTTTATTTTTAGCTCCTGTCGCTTTTGTAAGCTTAAGTCCATTTACAATAATTCCGACTTTATCATAGTCAGCATACGGATCCGTGCCTCCAACCGTGATCACATTGTTTTTGATTACAATTTTCTGATCGCTGGCCGGTGTTTTATATTTTACAGAAGTATCAGACGATACGCCGCCGGCTTTCGCAATCGTTGACGAAAGATATGTTCCTACCGTTTGCAGCGAATAAACAACGATGCCTCTGGGACTATTTTCGATCGTGTTTCCCGAAATAGTACAATTGATCCAGTTCTCCGCCTGTATGGCAGCACTATTGCAATTTTTAAAACTGCAGTTTTTAATCTTGACTCCGTTCACCGGATTATTTAAAACGGCAGTATGGCTCCCGACACCTCGGGGGACGTCCTTAAAAGTACAGCCCTCGATCACAATATTTTTATTCGCAAGATCCTCATATCTGTAACCGGTAAAATGTGTTCCCTGGAGGATATCTATCTGGATCGCTTCATAGCAGAGCCTGCTTGCACTGCCACTCAGCGTCTGATTTTTAAAGGTACAATTTGTTATCGTCACATTCTTGACGCCCGCCATCTCCACCAAATGTGCATTTTTAACTTTCTTCAGCACACAATTTTTTACAGTGAAATTCGATACGTGAGCCGCTTTGAGGATCGTATGGGACTTATTATTGCCATTCAGCGTGCCGCCCTCGATCGTAATATTCTTGTAGTAGTAACCCTTATGTGTATCATTTGAATCACCGACCGCGATCATATTTCCACTGCCCTTTTGTGTCAGTGTTACGCCCTTCATATAAAGCAGCGTATTACTGTAAATATGAAGGCTCGCTGTCAAATTATATGACCCCGAGGCTACTACAACTTTATAAGGCTTTGAAGACGTAGCCTTATCGGCCGCTTTATCCAGCGCGGCCTGTATGGCCTTCGTCGCGCCCTGAGATGAGATCTGCGATGCTGTGACCTTAACCGTTTTATAAGATGTCGCGGCCTGGACATCTGAGCTGCAGACAGTGGCGATAAAAATCCCCGACAATGCAACTGCCATTATCAAAAAAAGCGAAGCATACATTTCGCTTCTGTATAACTTCTTTTTTTCATACTTTTCCCCTTCCTGACAAAAAGCATTCACCGGCTGTTTTTTGGCCTGTGAATCAGATGCTTACTTGGCGTATTTTATTATACCATTGCATTTCCAGAAGTAAAGCGTTTTAAATTTTTAAAATGCTTGAACATACAGTCAAAATCATTTATTATAATGAACAGATTGCTGTTCAGCTTTTTAGAAGAATTCTTTAAATCAAGGAGTCATTCATATATGCCTAAGTATCTTATCCGCGGTGGAAGATTACCCTACGAGAAAGTAGAGATTGAAAGATATCTCGATACGAATATGTTTGGCAGCAACACAGGGAACTATATGTATCTCAATTCCATCATCCGTACACTGACGACGGATGAGAACACGGAATTCGTCTGTACCTATTATAAGCGCAGTTTCTCCAAAAAGGAAATCGACCAGATCAACGCGGAATGCGATGGTTTTATCATTCCACTGGCCGATGCCTTTCGCCGTGACTTTGTAGCCGAAATGAAGGATCTGACGAATCTTGTGAACAAGCTTAAGATCCCCAGCTATATCGTCGGAGCCGGGATCCGTTCTGATTCAGAGGAACAGTTTATGGCCAGACATTACGGTTTTGAAAAAGAAACAACAGCTTTTATAAAAGCTGTTTTAAAGAAATCGGCCTGCGTCGGTGTCCGTGGGGAATTTACGGCTGATTTTCTGAAGTACCTCGGTTTTAAGGAGGGAGAAGATTACCGCGTGATCGGTTGTCCTTCCTTATACACATACGGGAATCACCTCCGCATACGCGAGACGAACATCACGCCTTCCTGTAAGGCAGCTTGCAGCGGTACCTTTACGGCAGACCCGGAGACCATCCGAAAAATGGGCGAGTACATGAAGGAATTCCAGGATCTTCCTTTTGTAGGTCAGCTGCGGCGCGAATTAAAGCCGCTGTATCTCGGTGTGGATTACAACCACAACGCGGCCATCTCGGAGTTTTATCCCTGTACGATCCATCATCCCCTTTACGCCAATGACAAGGTTCGTTTCTTTTATAATACGGATAAATGGGTCGACTTCTATAAAAACATAGACTTTACTTTCGGGACAAGATTCCACGGTGTCGTTCCCTCGGTCCTTGGCGGCGCTCCTTCCCTGTTAATCGTCAAGGATATCCGGATGCGGGAACTGGCCGAGTTTCATCATCTCTCGCATGTGCAGACCGCCGACCTGGCGCATTATAATAGCATATGGGATGTCATAGACTCCGTTGATTTCCACAGTCCGGAATCCGTTGCGCCGAAGAACTTCGAGAACTATATCGACTTCCTTCATTTAAACGGTTTTAAGACCATCTATGATGAGAACCCGGATCGTAAGGATGCCCCTCTCGATCAGATGATTGCTGAAGCAGACGTCACGCCGGATGTCACGTCCTGCGTAACCTGTTCACCAGAGGAGCTGACTAAACGGCTGAGAAAATCCTATGAATTTGTTGCCAAAAATCAGGAGCAGTTCAAGTCTAAGGCGAATAAAGCAAGTGCAGATTTAAAGAAAAGCAACGCGAGAGACCGCCAGTTTGAAAACGAAGTGAATGCGCTGAAAAACGAACTGGGCGAGCTGAAAACAGCCGAAGAACTGATGAATCGTCCTCTTGTCAAAGCTGCTCTAAAGGTACAGAGCAAGCTGGAGCATTGATTCTCGTTCAGACAGTTTCATACATCGGACAGGGAAAGGGTTCGTCATGAAATACTATGTCAAATATATCCTGCAGAAGCTCATCGCGCTCTGCCTCCTCCCCTTCCGTCTGCTTCCCATCCGGCAGAACCGGATTCTTTTCCTGAGCCTGGAAGGCGGTTCTGCCTGGGAATATTCCTGCAATCCGCGGGCCTTCTGTGAGTATCTTCTGGCTGAGGCACCGGATGAATATGAGATCGTCTGGCTGTTCCGGGAGCCGGAAAAATATGCCTTCCTGCACAAGAAGGGAATCCGCACGGCGCGGCATTTTACCCTTCAGGGAATTGCCTACGCTCTGACCTCCCGCATCGTCGTCACCAACGGCGGCTACCTGACCTGGTTTCCCTTCCGCCGCGGTCAGCTCTGCATCAACACCTGGCACGGCGGCGGCGCCTACAAACGTCTGGAGAATGACATGGCCGGCGCCAACCGCGCCACCCGGAAACGCATGGAATACTCTGCCCGGCACACGACAGCTTTCGTTTCCACCTGTGAGGCCTTCAGTCGCCTGGTGATCCGCGATGGCTTTCTCTATAAAGGGGAGATTCTGCCCATCGGCATGCCCCGCAACGACATTTTCTTTTCTCCGGCCTGCGAAGAGCGCAGCCGAAGTGTCCGTGAAGAGCTGGGGCTGCCTGCCAGCTGCCGTCTGGCACTCTACGCCCCCACCTTCCGCCCGGCGGGTACAAGAAAAGAAGCACTTCCTGCGGAAGCGCTTCTGGATTATCTGATGAAACAAACGAGCGAAGACTGGCGTCTGCTCTACCGGGCCCACATCCAGGCGGAGGATGCCGCCGATCCGGCAGGAAGAGATTCCCGGATTCTGGATGTCACCTCTTACCCGGAGACACAATCCCTCCTGTGCGCCGCCGATCTTCTCATCACCGACTATTCCTCCATCCTCTGGGATTACACCCTCACTGACCGGCCGGTGCTCCTGTTTACACCGGATCTGGAAGACTACACAGCGAAACGGGGCTTCTACTATGATATCCGGGACTGGGGCTTCCCCCTCTGCCAAAACAGCAGTGAGCTCCTGACAGCTCTGGAAGAAACGCTCACCGGAGCACACCGCGATGCTTCTGCCCATCATCGGGCGCTTCTGGGCTCGTACGAGACCGGCCACGCCTGCGAGGAACTTCTCCGTTATCTGCGTCAGGCATCCTCCTCCAGCATCCGCTCATAGATTGCCGACACCTCGTCGATCCCGCCAAAAGCCTTTACCTGACCATGGTCCAGAATCATGGCCTTATTGCAAAGCCGCTGCACCTGCGCCAGACTGTGAGAGACAAACAGCACCGTCACGCCGGAGTCAAACATTTTCATGATCTTATTCTCGCTCTTGCGGCGGAATTTGCTGTCGCCCACAGAGAGAACCTCATCCAGGATCAGGATATCCGGCTCCACTACCGTCGCGATCGAGAATCCCAGGCGGCTCTTCATCCCGGAAGAATAATTCATCAACGGCACATCAATAAACTTCTTCAATCCCGAAAACTTGACGATCTCGTCGTATTTGCTGTCAATGAATTCCTTGCTGTACCCCAGGACAGCACCGTACAGGTAAATATTCTCCCGTCCGGTATACTGCTTATCAAAACCGGCTCCCAGCTCCAGCAGCGGCGCGATCTTCCCCTGGCGTATCACCCGGCCTTCCGTCGGCTTAAAGACCCCGGCGATCACTTTCAACAGCGTACTCTTTCCGGCGCCGTTGAGCCCCAGGATTCCCAGGCGTTCCCCCGGCTGCAGCTCAAAACTCACATTTCGCAGCGCCCAGAACTCATCGTAGGAAACCTCCCGTTTAATAGATTTCAGGACATAATCCTTCAGACTGTCGATCTTCTCTGTACTCAAGTTGAATTTCATGCCGACATTGTCGACCTTCAGCGCGTATTTCTCCATATCCTTCTCCTGCTAAATATGCAAAATAAACTTATCCTGATTTCTCTGGAACACAACAGTTCCTATGATCAGCGAAGCCACAGAAAAAACGATCGCATAAAGCATCCGGTCCCAGTCAAAGGGATCGTTAAATATGATATTGCGCACATTTGCAATGATGCTGTAAAGCGGATTGATCGTCAGCACCCAGGAATAGCCGCTCTTTAACAGCCGGGACGTATCATAGAAGATAGCGCAGGTATACATGACGATCATCAGTACGACATCCCACAGATATTCCATATCCCGGAAGAACACCGCCACCGTGGCCAGGATCATCCCGACGCCATAGGTCAGAACCAGAAGAACCGCCAGCGGCAGGATCAGTTCAAACCAGCGAAGCGTGGGCGGGCACCCCACGATCAGACCCAGGAGGACCAGAACCACCAGTGAGATCAGGAAAATGATGTACGTATACAGCACGCCGGACAGCGGATACAGGTATTTTGGTACATACACCTTCTTGATCATGCCGGAATTCGCGCGAATGGAACGCAGCGAAGCTTTGGTCCCCGATGAGAAATAAGAGTACAGCAATCGCCCCGACAGGATGTACAGCGGCCAGGTCGGATCGTCCTTGGCAAACAGGACGCCGAACACCACGGACAGCACCGCTGTGGTCATAATCGGCTCCAGCAGAGACCAGATGATACCGAGGTAGGAACGGCGGTATTTCAGTTTGATGCCCTTCTTTACAAGCTCATAGAGAAGGTAACGGTAACGCCAGAAATTGTCGAGATATTTTTTCATTTTGTGTGCTCCTTCATACTTTTTCCTTTTACCTGTAAATCAGAGGAACCTGACTTAACCGGCCGGAAAAGCTGAAAACATAACTGGAAAAAAAGAATATTAAAACCCACTCGGTTAAAATAATTCTCATATACACTGTACACGGCCATGATCATCAGAACCGCCAGCATCCCTTTGTCATTCATCTGAATGGCTCGGTACACCAAAAACACAAACATAGCCAGCATAAGAATAAATGCTATTACACCGTCATTCATCAATGTTCGCATATAACAATTATCAAGAATATAAGCTGTGGTTCCTTTTTGCGCCGCTACTACAGATCCAACCAGTTTAAGTCTCTGACCAAACATGGTGATCGGATATTTAATCAGAAATTCATAAGCAAGCCCTAATCTTCCCGTAAACAATATTTTATCTATTTTGGTATATAACACACTATCTGCCTGATAAAAATATGAACCAAGGAAGGAAAAAAGTGCCATGAACGGATAGATACACAGGCAAATACTTCTCACCAATCTGCTCTTAAGAAGAGAATTTCCCCATTTTTTTAATATCCAAATCAGCGGAATCAACAGTAAAACAGAGAAAGTTGTTGTTTTACTGTTAGGCCCCCACCAGGCAAATGCAGCAATGGCCATCCACGCTATATAATCGTAAAATTTCAGATGTTCAAACCGAAGAAGGACCCACATAAGGACAACACACAGGAGATAAAACGCAAATGAATTCGGATGAGGAAATCCCAATGACAACCGCAACCTGTCTCCACGGTAAACTTCCACTGTGGAAATTTCCCCCGTCATACTCAGGAATATCGTTCCTCCTATCAGTGCTAAAAACGCCACAAGCGTAAACTTCAAAATTGTCTTCCATTCGGTTTCTCTGGCAGCAAACACAATCATAATACTATGCAGGAAAAGATATTCCTGCTTTGATGTCGTCCAGTAAATCTTTACATAAACTGCTGTTAAAAGTGCAATCACCAGCATCTGCCAAATCGTATATCTGCATAAGAAAACAACTATAAAAACTGCGACGAAAAAACACATCCACAATACATGACGTGTCATTCGAACTTTATCATTCTCAAATCGCACCGTGGTAAACAACACCGTCCGACATATCAGATATCCCGCATACATCAAAAAAAACAGCATTTGTGAAACAGCAGGTGTTCTTGTCGAATTTATATAAAATGGATTTCTTTTTTTCAGCCATTTCATCCAGTCATTTTCTCCCTATAGTTTGTTCTTATTTATTTATCAAAGTCAAATTCCGCCCACTCTTCCTTTTATCCTATAATTCTAGTTTAATAATCGGATGAGTTGCCTTTCTCTCCTGTGGGGCAGGCATTTGCATATAATCTTTTCCGTAAAGAAATGTCAGATACCCTTCCGCATTTGCCGGGATTGGATACTCCCGCGATCCCAGGCGTCCTGTCCTACCGCCCTCCAGATAGTCCTCCGGAAATGCCCCCCGACGCAGATGCTCACCCATTCCGTCGTACAAATATCCCGTCTTTTTCTTTCGAAACCAGGTCATGACCCGTGTCTGGATCCGTTCCAGTCTTTTCATTGAGGAATGATTTTTAAACCAGGTCATCCAGCGGCAGAGCCCTTTCCATTTTCCATAAAAATGCATGTCCGTCCCCTCCCACTTATGAAAGACCAGAGAGCGGGCAAACAATGTAGTGAACACATGCAGCTTCTGACCGAGACGGCCGGAAGAGGTCCGGTCATGAACGAAGATATCTACAAAGATCCCCTGATTCATCTTCGGGAACCGTTCGGAATACTGAGTCATAAACACTGTATTCTGCCGACGAATCTTGGGGAAAGGACTGTGATACCAGGGATCCGTCTGGTTCGACTGATAAAAATATTTCTCATCCAGCTCCTGTGCAACCACCGCATCGAATCTTTCAAAGTCCTCCCGCAGCATCATGACGTCAATATCGTCATCCCAGGGGATAATATTCTGATGACGAACAGCTCCCAACAGGGTGCCACCCGCCAGAAAATAGCGAATTCCATGCTTTCTGCAGATGCGGTCAATCTCATCGAGACATTCCAGCTGCATACGCTGTAATTCTCTTAACTGACCGTTATACGTATTATCAAAATAGAAAAATGGTTCCGGTCTGTGTACTGTCTTCCATACCATATAGCTGCCGTCGTCCAGGCTGATACGATTCTGGAATTTCATACGTCCCGTACAGCCATCTGCCAGTTTGCGAAATACCTGGCAGAGAAAATCTCCGGCACAAAGAGGCTCTTGCTCTTTCTCATTCCTTCTCAGAGAATCCCGGTAGGATTCCCAATCAGGAAAACAAGCAGCTTCTTCCTCTGTAAAACCGTAAAGCTCCGGCACATCCGACAAATCAATGCTGACGTCTTCACCGCCTGTGCATTCCTCCTTCACTGTCAAATCCCAGCTCACCCACATCTGTTTCATCGATGTGGCTGCCAGGCAAAGCAACACTGCAAGCCTCCTGTCTGGGCAAAAAAGTGTGATATTTCCCTGTGTCTTTAAAGACGGCATTGGTTCATAAGCCAGCATTTCCAGCCAAAGAGCATCCAGACATCCCATCCTTGTCTCTCCTATTATCTGTCCTTTATCGCTCATTGTTCTCCCGCATCCATCGAATTAATCGACGATAGGAATCTAACAACCCCACTCTCGGCCGCCAACCCAGAGAGCGCATTCTGGAAGAATCCAGCCACATCTTCACTGGGGGAGCGTATCCCAGGGCTGCCGCATCCTTCGGGATATCTATGACAACCCGAATCCGGTCATCTGCAATCTCATGCGCCACCAATTCTGCCATCTCGCGGATCGTGGTGTGGCTCTCCTCATTGGAAATATTGTAAGCCATCCCTTTTTCTCCCGCTGTCAGCAGTAACAGAATCGCATATACTGCGTCCATGGTATATACATAATTGCCCTCTGACTCGCCGGAAGTGTGCAGAACGATGTCTGTCCCGCGCAGAATACTTCGGGCAAATTGTGCGAAGACACGGTTTTCCCCCGGAAGTGTTCCCGCGCCGAAGGTTTGCGCCAGTCGAGCGATTATTACATTCAATCCATATTGGGCAACATAAGCGGTGCAAAGGCACTCACACATCCGCTTCCCTTCCGGATAACAGCTACGCACCACACCCGGATCAACATACCCCAGATCCTTCTCGGTTGTCTTTCCCGAAACCGATGGCTGCCCATAGACCTCTATCGAGGAGAGATAAACGCAGGCTCTGACCTTTTTTTTCGCTGCCAGCTGCAAAACTGTGTCCGTCCCATAAATCGCGGTACGGATCGTCCCTAGCGGATCTTCTACCATCATACGGGAAGCTGTCACCGCCGCTGCATGGACTACATAATCTATCTTTTCCTCTATTTCAAGCTCATCCGTCGCCAGATCTGCCGTGACATAGTCCAGCGCCGACTCTGTCTCTCCAAATATTCCCCGGGCCTTTTCCACATTTCGAACAACCGCCAGCACACGCAGATTCAAGTGGTATACCCGGTTACAAGTCAGCAGCGCCCGTACCAGAAGAGAGCCGACCAGGCCGGTGGCTCCCGTGATCAAGAAGGTGCTGTCCCGAAACTCTTCAACGGGCAGACTGCTTTCCGCCAATTCCCGCAAGTCCTCCGTCAGTACGCTCTCCATCACTCTTACCACTCCATCCCATAAATCTGAGCCTCTTCCCGCGCATCCAGCAACGCGCGCATCGTGTAGAAATCATCCGGCGTCGTAATTTTTATATTTTCCTGTGGGCCATCGATCAAGTATAATTTTTTTCCATAATACTGCATCATCGAGCAGGAGTCAATGAACTCCTTCTTTCCCTCCGCCCGTGCTCTTCGATGCGCATATAGTATCTCATCCAGATAAAAACTCTGCGGTGCACGAGCCAGCCGCGTGTCCTCCCGCCTGGGCACGCTTTCAATCAAATTGTCTTTTCCCACTACCAATACAGTTTCTTTTACAGCGACGCTGGTAATGGCCGATCCATAAATGCATACTGAAGCAATATTATCCGCAATAGTCTGTCCCGTGATAAGCGGCCGCACACCATCGTGAATCAAAACGATGGATTTTTCCCCGTCCGCGATTTCTTCCGCCGCAAGCAATCCATTATAAATGGATCCCTGTCCGTTCACGCCGCCCGGCACGACACGCCGTACTTTCGTGATATTGTACTTGTGCAGCAGATCCCAGAGATACGGAATCCAGCTCTCCAGGCAGGCCACGACAATGGCGTCAATCTCCTCCTGATACTCAAATACTTCCAGTGTATGAATGATAATTGGTTTTCCATATACATTGATAAACTGCTTGGGTTTCACACGGCTGTTCATGCGCTTTCCCACGCCGCCGGCAAAAATCACGCCTATGTTCATGTCCTGGTTCTCCTTGAAAACGTGTTAGTCCCCCGAACGCAATCTTCCTAAAGTCCGACTTATCGACAGGCCAACGCGAACAGATTTCAGCTGCAGCTGTCGTCCCTGCTGCTCGATTATCTTCTGCTGATCTGCCTCTTTTTCCCTCAACAAATCACATTCTGCCCGACTCTGCCTTAGCTTAATCTTCAGAGCCTTCTTCTCATTCCGCAATGCTCTGATCTTTTCTTTCGACTCCCGCAACCTCCTTTTTAATTCCCTGCATTCCGATTTCGTATCTTTTATCACCTGTCTCGACTCTTTATTTTTTAAGTTCAGATAACAAAACTGATCAAATAAATACTCTTCTAACGATAGATTCATAAGTTGATGATATTTTTCTTCATCTTTCTGATTAAAAATATATCCTTCCGGGAGCTGCGCCATCCCCATAGCCGGAAACTGCTCCTCCTTCAACTCCCGGTAGTATTCCCGACACTGCTCCAAAGTATTGCAATGCCTCATTGTATACAGATAGATACCCAGGACCTTATTGCGGAATCCTTGCAGGACCTCTTCATCTTCAAGAATTCCTCGCCTTTCCAACTCATTTTTAAGGCACCAATAGGCCAGAAACACAGAATCCTGCTTATTTCCATAAGTGCTCATCAAACTAGCTGAACGATTCGCTCGATAAAAAATCAGTTTCTTCTTAAGCAATACAATACGTTCTGCACAGGCAAGTGTTGTAAATGTCCCCAGCACATCATTAATATGCTGAATCTCCTGAAATCGAATGTTCTCCTGTAGCAACAAACTACGTCGAATCAGCTTATTCCAGGGCACCGGAGCGGTAAGCAGAAAAAAATATTTTTTGAAAGTCTTTACAGAAAAAACTTCTTCCTCCGGGAAAGGCTTATGAAGATAACTATGCGCCAGCAACTTCCCACTATCTGCATCAAAATCCTGTGCGTCACAGATACATATATCCGCGTCAAATATTTTTGCACGCTGGTACAATAACTCCAGAGCATCCAGGGCGAAATAATCGTCTGCATCCCAAAAAATCACGTATTCTCCCTGCGCCTGTTCCAATCCCTTGTTTCTGGCTACTCCAGCATAGCAATTTTCCTGCGTCAGGACGTGAAAACGCGAATCAGACTGCTCGTATTCCCGCAATATGGAAAGAGAGTCATCTGTAGAGCCATCATCAATGCAGATCACTTCAATTTCAGACAACGTCTGTCCAGATACGCTATCCAGACACTGCCTGAGATAGGCACTCACATTATATACAGGTATGATCACAGATACTTTTATCATTTTTCGCAAAATTCCTTGGAAGCTTCTCATTTTGTGCCATACGAGCCGACTTTCTCGAACAGAATATCGTCCCCACACGATCGAACAGAATTTCTACAATTCCACTCCGTTCTTCCTTAACAGCTCCCGGGCCGTATCCACGGAGTCCACACCCGTCCTGTTCTTCACCGGGGCAAATTCCCGTTCCCGCTCCACCTCGTAAGCAAGGCAATTGTCCATCATCTGAACCATATCCAGAATCAGGGTTTCGAATTTATATCCATTCGGTGTCTCCGGATTGTGGCAGATCCCATCCGGGTCTATATAAGGAATCTTCTTTTTTACCAAATGAATCGGTAAATGCGCGTCTGCGATCGCTTCCAGACGATCCAGGCGGAACAGGTAATTCAGTATAACGCCGTAATTGTACAGATAATTCCCGTCTTCATCCTTCGCGTAATTCATCTCATGCGTCATTTCGTAATACTCAATAATAGAAGGTTTTCCATCCTCCAGGCAGAGAACCCCTACACGCTCCTCCGGGTCAGCCTTGTGTACCACCTTGGCGCCGCTGACGCAGCCATTCCGGATCACCGCCCCGATAAAGCAGGGATCTGCGATACGCTGAAGCACATTATCCACAGCAAAGGCATTCAGCCACTCGATTCCCATTTTCTTTGCCCGCTCCAGAAGTCCGGCATGAACAAAGGAGCTGAACCAACCGCCATTTCCATTGGGCGAGAACACCAGTCTGTCAGGTCTCTCCATCAGAAGTTTATGGTTGAAATCCACAGCGGGCGCCATTTCCTGTTTGAAAAAGAATACGTAATCCGGATTATAGCCAAAGAAATGATGTTCGTTGAGGAACAGCACGGTCTCGTTGTGATTCTTGTCACTGGTCATAATAAAGAAAGGAATCCAGTCTCCGGCCTGCCGTACCACGTCCAGTGTATTCTTAAAGAGAAGTTCAAAGATGTAAAGCTCATGAGTCTCACCGATGTTGTAGACTCCCTTCGGTCCCTGACACCCCAGCCGGGTTCCCTGACCACCCGCCAGCAGCAGAGCGCCGACCTTACCTGCGCGAATCGCCGCCAGGCCTTCCTCCGTGTACCCCGATGCATGCTCCTGGATCTCATCAATATTCAGTGCACCGATCGGAGCAATCTCTCCCCGCTTCTGCCGCTCCTCCGGATGCTCCAACAGATCCAGCAGACGCCAGTCCAGTTTCGCCAGCTGAAAATCCATGGATTTCCTGCCCCGATCATCCAGTGCATTATAATATTCCAACAGATGAGTCTGTCCGTATTTCTCCAACAGCTCCATGGTACTCTCTTTCATCCTCTTGTCTCCTTACTCCCCCATATGCGCGTCCGTCTTTCCTGTCTCCGACGCGCGGTACATTTCTGCTATTTTATCAAATTTACAGACGAATGGCAAGACGCGCCGCAGATAAATCCATTTTCCAATTACAGGCGTGCAAAGAATATCTCTCGCCTCTTAGTCGCCTGCCCAGGCTGCGTCCGGCGCCAGCCGGAAAATTCCTTACGCAGCCCCTGCTTATAAACAAAAAACACTGTGCAGAAATTCAACATCTCTCTGCACAGCGTTTTTCACTCCTCCCAGGTCCGTTCACTGACGATGTACCGCGGTCTGGCCTTCACTTCCAGATATATCTTCCCGATATACTCCCCCAGCACTCCCAGGCAGACCAGCTGGACGCCGCCCATGAAACAGACCAGACAGACCATGCTGGCCCATCCGGTAACTGCGTGGCCGGTCAGTTGCGACACCACGGCCCACAGTATCCCCAGGAAGCTCAGCACGGACACGCCGAGCCCCAGGCCGGTGATGAGACGAATAGGACGGATGCTCAAACTCGTGATGCCGTCCACAGCCAGCCCCAGCATTTTGCTCAGAGGATAATGGCTCTCGCCCGCCAGACGCTCGTGGCGCTCATAATACACACAGCTGCTCGGGAAGCCCACCAGAGGCACCAGACCGCGCAGGAAGAGGTTGACCTCTTTAAAATGCGCGAACTCCCGCAGCACACGTCCGGAGATCAGACGGTAATCAGCATGATTGTAAACCGCCTCTACGCCCATTTTATTTAAGATCTTATAGAAGAACTCCGCCGTAAATCGTTTAAAAAAGGTATCCGTGTCACGGCGGCTGCGCACACCGTAGACCACTTCGCTCCCATTCCGCCAGGCATCGACCATGGCCTCCACTGCGTGAATATCATCCTGCCCGTCGCAGTCGAGGGAGACCGTGATGTCCGCGATTTCACGCACCTCCATCAGACCGGCCAGCAGCGCGTTCTGGTGCCCGCGGTTGCGGCTCAGGCAGAGACCGAGAAAATGTGGATCCGTCTGCGCCAGCCGACAAATCAGTTCCCAGGTACCGTCCCGGCTCCCGTCGTTGACGAACAGGATACGGCTGTCATCTGAAATTTTATCCTTTGCGATCAGACTTTCCATTTCTTCCAGGAACATCCGCGACGTGAGGGGAAGTACTTTCTCCTCGTTGTAGCAGGGAATAATCATAAATAGTCTCGCATGCATTGGCAGTCCTCCTCTTTTTTGAACTGCACTATAGCAAAATTCACTAAACAAACCGCAAAAGACTTTCCAATGTTTCTCCGCAGATTTTCCAAAGATTTTCCAAAGAGCCTGAATATGCAGGACATCCTCCGCAACAAAAAGGAGCAGGAACAGCCCTCAAAAGGCCATCCCTGCCCCAAAATGATTTCCTGTTTATTTTTTAAAAAGCGATCAGCGCCTCCAGCTTCTCCAGCGCCTTGCCGCTGTCGATGGAAACGGCGGCCTGCTGGATGCCCTCGTCGATGCTCTTCGCGCGGCCGGTGACATAAAGCCCGGCGCCGGCGTTTAACAGAACGATATCCCGCTTCGGCCCCTGCTCGCTGCCGTCGAGGATCGAGCGGGTGATCGCGGCATTCTCCTCAGCGGTCCCACCCAGGAGCTCCTTCTCATCGCAGCGCTTAAAGCCGAACTGCTCGGGCGTGATCTTATACGTGATGATCTCACCGTCCCGCAGCTCGGAAACCGTGGTCGGGCAGGCGGTGGAGAGCTCATCCATGTTGGTATCGGAGCTCATGACCATGGAACCCGTCAATCCAACTTCGCGCATGGCGCGGCACATGGTCTCAGTCAGTGAGGGACTGTAGATGCCCACCAGCTGATAAGGCGCTCTGGAAGGGTTGGAGAGCGGTCCGAGGATATTGTAGACAGTGCGGATACCCATCTCAGACCGGGCCTTGCCGACGAAGCGCATGGCCGGGTTAAAAGTCTGGGCGAACATGAAGCCGAGGCCGATCTCCAAGATGGCCCGCTCCACGTCCTTCGGATCCGCGGTGATGTTGACACCGAGCGCCTCGCGCACATC
>JAJQDL010000092.1:0-16424 GCA_021202235.1 Lachnospiraceae bacterium | reverse complement strand
TCCCCGGCGCCGCTGCGGCTGGAGAGCGCCCGGTTGCCGTGCTTGGCGACGGCCTGACCCGCCCCGGCGAGGACGAAGGCCGCCGTCGTGGAAATGTTAAAGGAGTTGCTGCCGTCGCCGCCGGTGCCCACGATGTCGATGTAATCGTCCACCTGCGGGTGGATGTGCACAGCCTTCTCCATCAGGGCCATCGCCAGACCCGCGATCTCCGCCGGAGTCTCTCCCTTCATGCGGAGCGCTGTCAGGAAACAGCCGATCTGGGACTGAGTGGCCTCGCCGCTCAGCAGAATATCGTTGGCCCGCTTGGCCTCCTCCCGGGTCAGATCCTGGCCTGATGTCAGTTTCTTCAATATGTCTTTCATGATTATACCTCCAAACTATATGTTCCGGTTCCCCCGCCGCCGGTTGATTACATTTTACTTCCAGGCCGCCATATCCGCCTTGAACCCGCGGACATACTCGGCCGCCGTCTCCGGCCGGAAATCATTTTTCTCCAGAAGCTGGATGAAATAGCTGCCCACGATCGCGCCGTCAATGCTCTCCCGCAGGGGCTCGATGTCCGCCGCCGTGCGGATGCCGAAACCCATCATCACCGGGATCTTCGACTGCGCCCGGACACTCTCCAGGTAGTTTTTGATGTTTTTGTGGAAATTGCCGCCCTGACCGGTGACGCCCATGGCCGACACGCAGTAGACATAGCCACGCGCCTGCTCGAGGATCTTCGGGATCCGTTCTCCGGACACCGGCGAGACCAGCTGCAGCAGGATCGTCTCCTCGCGGCCCGCCAGCGCCTCCTGCAGCTCTCCCTGCTCCTCCAGCGGCAGGTCCGGCACGATGAGACCATCCACGCCCGCCGCCGCGCATTTATCGGCAAAGGCCTGCACGCCGTAGTGCAGGATGGTGTTGTAATACATCATAAACACGATGGGAACCTCACAGCCTCCCGCCCGCAGTTCTTCCATGAGGACGAACACCTTCCGCAGCGTCGTACCGTTCTGAATAGACTGGAAGGATGCGTTCTGAATCACCGGGCCGTCGGCGATGGGATCAGAGAAGGGGATGCCCAGCTCGATGACGTCGATGCCTGCCGCCTCCTGCGCGCGGAGCAGCTCCCCGGTACGCGGCAGGTCCGGCAGACCGGCGGTGACATAGGTGATCAGCGCTTTCTCTCCCCGCGCGGTCAACTCCTGCATTTTCTCTTCGATTCGATTCATAGCGCCCTCCTAATTCAGATAGCCCTTGCCGGCGAAATAATCCACGATGGTGTTCACGTCCTTGTCGCCGCGCCCCGACAGACACAGGACGATCGACTGCTCCGGCGTCATGGTCTGAGCCTTTTTGAAGGCGTAGGCCAGCGCGTGAGCGCTCTCGATAGCGGGAATGATGCCCTCCAGCTTACACAGCTCCGCCAGCGCGTCCATGGCCTCGCTGTCCGTGATCGAGACATACTGCGCGCGGCCGGTCTTCTTCAAATACGCGTGCTCCGGACCGACACCCGGATAGTCCAGACCGGCGGAAATCGAATGCGCCAGCTGAACATTTCCGTCCTCGTCCTGGAGGAGGTAGGAGCGCATCCCGTGCAGGACGCCTGTCTGACCCTCCGCCATGGCGCTGGCGTGGCGGCCCGTCTCGATGCCCTCTCCCGCGGCCTCCACGCCGATCAGCTCCACGCCGGGCTCATCGATGAAGTCCGCGAAGGTGCCGATGGAGTTGGAGCCGCCGCCCACACAGGCCATCACGACGTCGGGGAGGCGTCCCTCCTTCTCATAGAACTGCCGCTTTGCCTCGCGGCTGATGCAGCTCTGGAATTCCTTCACCATTTTCGGGTAAGGATAGGGTCCCACCGCGGAGCCGATGATATAGAATGTATCCTCGGCTGTCTTTGCCCAGGTGCGTATGGCCTCGTTCGTGGCATCCTTCAGCGTATTGCTGCCGGAGACCACCGGCACCACCTTCGCGCCCAGAAGCTCCATGCGGAACACATTGAGCTTCTGCCGCTCGATGTCCTCGGAACCCATGTAGACTGTGCACTCCATGCCGAAGAGAGCCGCCCCCGTCGCCGTGGCCACGCCGTGCTGCCCGGCGCCGGTCTCAGCGATGACCTTGGTCTTCCCCATGCGCTTCGCCAGAAGAATCTGTCCGATGACGTTATTGATCTTGTGCGCACCCGTGTGGTTCAGATCCTCCCGCTTCAGGTAAATCTTCGTCCCATATTTCTCGCTGAGGCGCTCGGCCAGATACAGCGGCGTCTCGCGTCCCACGTATTCCTTCAAATAATAATTGTATTCCTCGAGGAATTTCGGATCGTGGATGGCTTCCTCATAGGCCGCATCCAGCTCCTCCAGCGTCTTCATCAGCGTCTCCGCCACGTACTGGCCCCCGAACTCCCCGTAATATGCCTTCTCGTTCATGTCAACCTCCTGTGCCGTTATTGAAAACTGATTTCCAGTGTCGTGCCAGCGTGCGGGGATTTTCCGATTCCATGAAAGCCCGCCCGATGAGGAAGCCGCTGATGCCACAGTCCCCCAAATAGGCTACGTCTTCGTCCCCCATGATGCCGCTCTCCGCGATCAGCACCTGTCCGGCCGGCACCATCGCCGCCAGCCGTCGCGTCGTCTCCAGGGAAATGCTGAAGTCCTTCAAATTGCGGTTATTCACCCCGAGAATCCGCGGCGAAAGCGCCAGCGCCCGCTCCATTTCCTCTTCATTGTGGACCTCCACCAGAGCGTCCAGTCCCAGAGAGCCCGCCAGTTCATAGAATCGCCGCAGGTCGGCATCGTCGAGGATCGCCGCAATCAGCAGGATCGCATCGGCCCCGATCACCCGCGCCTCATAGATCTGGTACTCATCCACCGTAAAATCCTTCCGCAGGATGGGAAGCGGTGAGATGGCCCGGATCTGCCGCAGGTAGTCGGCACTGCCGAGGAAATGGTCCTCCTCCGTGAGGCAGGAAATGGCGTCCACAGACTCGTTATATTCTCCGATCCGGTCCGTCAGCTCCATCGTCTGAGGGATCTTCCCCAGGCTGGGCGAGGCTTTCTTGAACTCGCCGATGATCGAGAGCCCCGGCTTCGCCAGCGCCTCGTAGAAGCTCACCGGCGTCCTCGTCTCCGCCAACGCGCGCCGCCGCATCTCCTCCGGGGAGACCTGCCGCTTCGCCTCGATGAGACGTTTTCTTTTATCTTTTACAATATCGTCCAGGATCATGTCGCATCACACCTCGTTATTGACAAAATTTTCCACCATCCGTTTACCGTACTGTGTGTAAATGGATTCGGGATGGAACTGCAGCCCGACGACCGGATACTCCCGGTGGCGCATGGCCATGATCTCGCCGTCGTCCGCATAGGCCAGGATCTCAAAGCACTCCGGCAGTGTCTCCTTCTCCAGAGAAAGGGAGTGATAACGAGCCACTTTAATCGGGCTGGGAACACCGGAGAAGATGCCCTCCCCCGCATGCTCGATCACCGACTGCTTGCCGTGCAGCAGATGCGCCGCATGGATCACATGACCGCCGAGAGCCGCTCCGATGGTCTGATGTCCCAGGCAGACGCCAAGCATCGGGACTTTATCATAGAACTCCCGCACCAGATCCAGACAGATGCCGGCCTCGTTCGGTGTCTTGGGTCCGGGGGAAAGAACGATCTTCTCCGGCTGCAATGCCTTCACATCCTCGACGGTCAGCTTGTCATTGCGCACCACCTGCACATCGTCGGTGAAGGTTCCTATATGCTGATACAGATTATAAGCAAACGAATCATAATTATCAATGAGCAGAATCATAAGTTTTCCTCCTCCACCAGCGTCTTGGCCATCCCCATGACCTTGTTGCAGCATTCCCTGTATTCATTCTCCGGCTGAGAGTCGGCCACGATCCCGGCTCCGGCCTGCAGATAGACGTTGCGTCCTTTCTTGATCATCGTCCGGATCGTGATGCAGAAATCCATATTTCCATTAAAATCCAGATACCCGGTGGCGCCGCCGTAGAGGCCGCGGTGCAGATCCTCCAGCTCGTCGATGATCTCCATGGCCCGCACCTTGGGCGCGCCGCTCAGCGTCCCCGCAGGCAGGAAGGAGGCCACCAGATCCAGCGGATGGCGTTTCCCGTTCTTGTGTCCCTCCACCAGAGAGACGATGTGCATGACATGGGAATATTTCTGCACGTCCATGAACTGCGTCACCTTCACCGTGCCGAACTCGGAGATGCGCCCCATGTCGTTGCGAGCCAGATCCACGAGCATGACGTGCTCCGCCCGTTCCTTCTCGTCAACCAGCAGATCATCCACCAGCCGTTGATCCTCGGCCTCGGTCTTACCGCGGGGACGGGTCCCGGCGATCGGGCAGGTATATACCCGGTTTCCCTGCTGCTTGACGATCATTTCAGGTGAGCTGCCGATGACCTCGAACTCACCGAAATTCAGATAATACAGGTAAGGTGAAGGATTCTTCTGGCGCAGCTCCTTATAAAGAGTGAATCCGTCGTGGTCCGTCTGAATCGTCCAGCGCTGAGAAAGCACCGTCTGGAAGACATCTCCCTCACGGATATATTCCTTAATCCGCTCCACCTTGGCGCCGTATTCCTCTATCGTGTCGGACTTCTTCACGATCTTCCCGTCGTGTACGAATTCCTGCTTCGTCTCATGATTCCGCGCCCGAACGATGCGCAGCAGTTCCTCAGCCCGGGCCAGCGCCCGCCGCTTCCCGTCGGCGTCGTCCGCCTCCAGTACCACCGCTGTCAGCGTCTCCGCCACATAATCGGCCACCAGGAACTCCGTCATCAGCATCAGCTGGATGTTGCCGATACCGATCTCATCGGGATTTTTATCCGGAATATCCTCGGTATAGCGGACGAAATCATAGGCCAGGCAGCCCACCAGGCCGCCGGTGAAGGCCAGCTCTTCGTTGTCATTGCGGATATCAAAGGAATCATAATATTTCTTCAGCTCCTCCAGCGGCTGCCCGGGACGCACCTCCCGGCTCCCGTCCTTTTTCCGGATCACGAGGGAATCCGCCTCGGAGGAGATCATTTCCTCCGGCTCCACGCCCATGAAGGTATAGCGGTCATAATTCTTGTCGTAGCTCTCCAGCAGGAACCCCTTGTGGCTCCCCGCCAGATTCTCGTACATGGCCGTCGCCGACTCGCCGACGATACTCACAGTCTTCTTGTACACACGGTATACTCGCTTCATATGCCTCTCCTTTGCGACAAAATAGATTTTCCTGTCTCTCATCGAAGGTCGGGCGCCCTCACAGGTCTCTCTGTGATACGCAAAAACGCCCCCGAAGATGCGGTCAAACATCTTCAGGGGCGAATATCTCGCGGTGCCACCCTGTCTTGATCTGAAATATTCCGGTGTTCCCGCGCGGTAGTCAGTTTCTGACCTTTCCTCTGCGGCAGGTTCTTTGAAAAGAAAAAGCGGGTATTTCCCGGAATCGGAAAATACTCGCCACCAAATCTCAGATCATCTCTCGGATACGGAGGGAATCCCCTCGATATCCCACTTCTGTAACGTGAAGTCACGGCGCCGGCTACCTTCCTCACCGGGCATCTCCCAAACCCATTCCCACAGGCGTCCCATACCGGCTCTCAGCGCCCCGGCTCTCTGTGATGCTTCTCTCCTGTGGTACTCTTTTTGTTCTTCGATTTTAACAGGTATTGTATTGCTGTCAACTACCTTAGCACAGAAATACGGCATCTGTCAAGACCCTTTTCTGAAATACTGCATCGCTGCCCCTGCTGAAAATCAGGGTTCACCCCATACGACTGTCATCATATATTATATAGCACCCGGAAATCTCCCCCCTAATGCACTAATACCACCATCTCCGTGACCATCGCACAAACGAACCACAGAATTATCAGTACAATGGACGGGATATTCTTCGGTTCAATGCCCAGCAGCCAGACGATCGCCGCCATTTCCAAAAATCCTGCAACGACACACCCGATCACCCCCAGGCAGGAAAGCCCCCGGCCCGAAGAGCGCCGACCACCCGTCTCCCCCTCATTGTTGTGCAGATAGGTGTGCTCCAGATAGTCATCCCTGCGGTCATTGCTTCCGTCGTGGTTCCAGTCTTCCATCGCCATGTTCATATACCTCCCGTTCTCTTTTCAGCCCCTGTCCGGGGCCTCTTTGGTTCTGTCCGGGCGCATCTCATCCCCATCCGCTCCCGGATTTTTTCCACGTCCCACGGCCTACATTTCCGTTCTCTCACGGGGCTCCCGCCTGTGTCCCGCCGCATCTCCGGTCAGCCGCCGCTCGGCCCACTCTGCAAACATCCCCAGATAGCGCATCAGCGGCTCGGCAATGATGCCGAACACCACCATCAGCATCGTCACCTGCGGAGTGATTGCAGTGATCCCGAAAAGCCAGCTCATCCGCAGCATACAGAACACCATCCCAACAATCATCGTGATCAGGATTGCCCAGTGAATCTTCGTCATCGGCTTCATGATCCGATACAGGATCATAAAACCGACCAGAGACACCAGCAGCGTGCAGGCCGTCGACATGCAGTCACTGTCCACATTGAATTCCTGGCAGAACATCACCAGACTCAGGACGATGATGAAGTCCGTCAGACCGGCCGGCAGCGCCCGCAGCAGCACATTGGTCAGGAAATGTCCGTGAATCGGCTCCTTGTTGGGCTCCTGGGAGAGGAAGAAAGCCGGCACGCCGATCGTGAACAGGCTCAGCAGCGAAATCTGTGAGGCCTCCAGCGGATAATCCATGACCAGGATCACGGAGAACACCGACAGCAGCAGCGAGAAAATATTTTTCACCAGGAACAGGCTGGCAGTTCTCTGAATGTTGTTGACCACACGTCGCCCCTCCAGTACCACCGAAGGCATCCGGGAGAAGTCGGAGTCCAAAAGAACCAGCTGCGCCACCTGCGACGCTGCTTCGCTGCCCGAGGCCATGGCGATACTGCAGTCGGCGTCCTTCAAAGCCAGCACGTCGTTGACGCCGTCGCCGGTCATGGCTACCGTCTCCCCCGATGCCTTCAGCGCCCGGACAAAACGGCGTTTCTGATCCGGTGTTACCCGGCCGAACACCGTATAGCGCTGCATCGCCTCAGCGATCTGCTCATCCGTCTGCAGGGTAGCGGCATCTACATAATCCTCCGCTCCGGCGATGCCTGCTTCCCGGGCGATGGCCGACACACTGACCGGGTTGTCCCCGGAGATCACCTTGATCTCCACATCCCGCTCAGCGAAATAGGCAAAGGTCTCCTTCGCTCCGGCGCGCACACGATTGGCCAGGAGCACCGTGCCCAGCAGATGCACCGGCTTCTGCAGCTGCGCGCCGGTCACTTCACCGTCGTAGCGTCCGAAGGCCAGCACCCGGTAGCCCGCCTCACCGTGCGCTTCCATGGCATCCTGGTACAGTTCATAATCATCCCCGAGGATGAATTCCGGAGCGCCCAGTACATAGGAGACGCCGTCGATCACCGCCGCACTGTATTTCACACGGGAAGAAAACGGCACGATCCGCGACGGCTTCCGCCCCGTTCCTTCGGTGAAATACTCCTTCATGGCTTTCATCGTGCTGTTGTCCGCCGTCATTCCCTGGACGAAATCACACAGGAGAGCACGGATCTCGTCTCCGGAAGGGGACGTCTCTCCGGGAGCAGACATCTGTTCCCTCCCGGATTCCGGCATATTCCCCGGCAGGGTTGAAACCATCTTCTTTCCAGAGGATAATACACTTCCGGCAGGAGCCGCCATAGCAGCCGCTCCTGTCAGCTCCTCGTTCCCCCGGGAATGCTCCTGTCTCCTCCGGGCCGAAGAGACAAAGATCTCCCGCGGACTGTCCTCATCATCCAGATCCTCTATGATGATCTCCCCTGTGCGCGGCGCCGCGGCATATTTCTCCGGCTCCCGCGCCATTTCCTCAAACTGAGCCCGGCCGCTCTCAAGAACCTCCTCGATACGAGCCGGGGAGGCATTCACCGTGTCGCCGCCGGGATTCCGACCGGGGAGAAAAGACTTGACCTCCATCCGGTTTTCCGTGATCGTCCCGGTCTTGTCCACACAGAGCACCGTAACCCGGGCCAGCGTCTCGATGCTCTTCATGTCATGAAGCAGCGCCTGCTGCTGCCCCAGACGCATGGCACTGACCGCCAGGGCCATACTGGCCATGAGATAAAGTCCTTCGGGGATCATACCGATCACGGCAGCTACCATATTGGTGATGCTGTCCCGGAAGGTGCTTCCCACCACGAAAAACTGCTGATAGAACAGCAAAAGACCGATCGGAATGATGATGATCCCCACGATCTTGACCAGCCTGTCCAGTGAGCGGATCATCTCCGACTGTTCCCCGCTCTTCTGACTGGTTGCCTGCAGCGTCAGCCGGGAGATATAAGAGTCAGCTCCCACCTGCGTCAGGCAGGCCCGGCAATCGCCCGATACTACAAAGCTCCCTGAGAGAAGCTCCTTTCCTTCTCCCCTGGTGATCTCGTCGGATTCACCGGTAAGAAGCGATTCGTTGACCTGAACGCTGCCCTCAAGCACGACGGCATCCGCCGGGATCTGGGCGCCGGCAGACAACAGGATCACGTCATCGATCACCAGCTCCTCCACAGGAATCTCCCGGATCTCCCCTTCGCGAACGACCCGGATCCGGGCAGCATTGAGAATATTCAGCTCATCCAGCACCTTCTTGGAGCGAATTTCCTGAATGATCCCGATCACTGTGTTACAGACAACCACGACCAGAAAAGTCATATCGCGAAACGAGCCGACAATAAGAAGCAGCACCGCCAGCACGGCAAAGATCATATTAAAATAGGTAAAAACATTCTTTTTAATAATCTCTTTGATCGTCCGGGTATCCGGGTCCACCGGCATATTGTCCCAGCCGGCCGCCATGCGCTCCTCGACCTCTTCCTCTGTCAGCCCATACTCCGCATCGGGCTGTATCCGATCCGGAAGAGGCCGCCTCTCTGTCGGGCGAATCGGCTCGCTCTCATCCAGCTTCTTTTTACGGTTTCTCTTCATGAAAAAACATCACTCCCGTCTGCTTCCTCTATCCTGCTGACAGCATACAGTCTCAGCGTAGCAGAGCACAACCTGTAAGTCAAGAAAGAAAAGATTATGATTTTATAAATTAGAATGCGCTTTACGCATTCTCGCGCTGAGCGCGGTCGCTTTAGCGACATACTTCCTTACGCGCGAGTGCGCATCCGCCGGAGGCTTTTTATCACATAGGATAATTCGAAGAATTATCCTATGTGATAAAAAAGTGGCGGCATCCTGGGGATGGATGCCGCCTTTTTAAGGAGAAGAAAGGTACAGATGCATAAACATCTGCTTTATATCAAATAAAACCGATCTGTCATATTCAATATCGAAGGTCTCATTTCTTTTTTGTTCCCTTCGATGGCATTATAATACCTCTTCTTCCTCTGCAAATCTATGTACATATGCGCCAGAAGATAGGATTATTCCGCCAGCCAAGATTTTTTTTTAACGATCTCCGGATTTTCTTTTCGGTTTTTCGCATAATCCAATCTTCCGTTTTATCATTTTTCGCATTTTTCCGTCATTATTCCGTATCTCGGTCCGTTATAATCTTTATGCCGTTTTTACCGTTTCTTTATATTTGTTTTTCATTGTTTTATATTCGATTGCTATTTTCGCAAAAATCTTCGTTTGCTGTTTTCAAATGCCCTGATTTTTGTTATGCTATTTCAAAAGGTCAGGCCCTGCGCCATGCAGCGCCGTTTGCGACGGAGGTATCTGTCATGAGTTCTCATCACAACAATCAGAAAAAGATCGCAGTCATCGGAGATTTCACCGGTTTCGGACGGTGCTCCCTGACAGTTTCCCTGCCGGTGATCTCGGCTATGGGCATACAGTGCTGCCCCGTCCCCACCTCGATCTTCTCTAATCATACCGCCTATCCCAGCTATTTCTTCGATGATTATACGGAGAAAATGGAGGCGTACCTGGAAGAATGGAAGAAGCTGGGGCTGACCTTCTCCGGCATCTGCACCGGTTTTCTGGGTTCACGGCAGCAGATTGCCATCGTAGCCCGCTTCCTGCAGGATTTCCGCGGCTCCGATACCATCGTCACGCTTGATCCGGTGCTGGGAGATGACGGTCGTCCCTATGCCACCTGCACGCCTGAACTCTGCCGCGACATGAGCGCACTGGTGCCGTACGCCGATCTTCTCACACCCAACCTGACGGAAGCCTGCATCCTGACGAACACCCCTTGCCGAAAGAGCTGGCATATGGCAGAGATCGAGGAAATGGCCCGAAAGCTGATCGCCCGGGGTCCCTCGCGAGTCGTCATCACCGGGATCCCTTAGGGAAGCTTCCTGGCCAATCTCTGCTGTGAGGCAGGCGAAGAGACACGCCTTCTCCGCACCCTCCGGATCGGCGCGCCCCGCTGCGGCACCGGCGATCTCGTCGCCGCTATCCGAGCCGCCGACGCTGTAAACGGCGTCCCGCTGACGGACTCCGTGCGGAAAGCATCCGCCTTCATCGGGAAATGCATCCGCCGTTCCGTGGAGCTGGATATTCCTCTAACCGACGGTGTCTGTTTCGAGGAGTTCCTCCGCGACCTCTGCCCCCGGGGCTGAGACTGCGGCATTCTCTGTTTCTGCCATTCGTACCTTTTCCACGATCTCTTCAGCCGTTTGGAGCTGCTCCGCCATTCCTGCTGCTGAAACTTTTCTTTTTCTTCTTCCTCACAGAATACCCAAAGGTGCCGATCTCTTCACCCAGATGATAATAAGTCCCGTGGGAATAGGCTGTCAGGTCCGCCCGTTGCATTTGCAGTGGGCCCTTCTCATCCAGCAGTGCCTCATCGACACTGACGCCCAGTACATCCGCCAGGAAGAGATGATGACTGCCCAGAGGCAGGATCTCCCGCACCCGGCACTCAATGTTCACCGGGCTCTCGGCGATGCCCGGCGCTGAAATATGCTGCGACTCCTGCGGTGTCAGGTGCATCTCTGCGAACTGGTCAGTATCGCGGCCGGAGCGCACGAAGCAGAAATCTGCCGCCCGATTCAGCGCTAAGGGCGTCAGGTTGATGACAAATTCCCCTGTCTCCCGCAGGATATCATAGGAGTAACGCTCCGGACGCACGGAGATGGAGACCATCGCCGGATTCGTGCATATGGTCCCGCACCAGGCGACAGTGAGAATGTTCGGCCGCTCCCCGGGTCTCCGGCAGCTCACGAGAACTGCCGGAAGGGGGTAGATCATGTTGCCCGGTTTCCAGTGCTGTTTTTCCATTGTGTTCCTCCTTCGATTGCCGCCCTCAGGGATATGAACCGGTTTTGTATTACACACGCGTCAGGCGTGCCCTGTGCAGACATTCCTTGCCTGTATCACAGCTCCGGGATCATCCGGATACCGATCCCCTGCTGTGTATTCACGATCGCTGCTGTCAGCACACTTCCTGCCGGATAGAGCAGACTCTGCTTATAGAGTGCCAGCTCCGGCATCCGGGCGCTGTACAGCACGGTGAGTGCAAAGCCCGCCGGAACGCTTACGAATTCTGACATCTGTCCGAAGCCAAGCGCTTCCAGGTCCGCCTCACCCGCAGCAATATTGAGTGGTCCAAAGCCCGCGGCAGAGTGGAGGAATCGCACCCGACAGGCAGGGTCTCTGTGAAGCATCTCTCCCTGCAGAGACTCCGGTGCCCCAGAGATCATCTCTGTCTCCCGCTGCCACCGGCTCCATTCTTCTTCCTGCGCCTCCGTGTCCTCCACAGCGAAGGGGGAATTCCCATCCTCACCGCACACATGTCCCGCCGCTTCTGCGGGAATTTCCAGCTCCTGCCCTTGCAGCCAGCTTTTCATGCCGCACCTTCTTTACAGTTCATCTGTATCTAACATATGACGAAAGAAGAGCTGTCAGAACAATGTCGCCACCAACGCCGGGATACCATAGGAAACGATACACATGATCGTCACTGCCAGAAGCAGCCCCAGATAGACAGCCGGAAGCGCCTTCTTAAATTTCACACCCAGAAGCGCCGCGATCAGGGAGCCGGTCCAGGCGCCGGTCCCCGGCAGGGGAAGCCCTACGAAAAGTACCAGACCCCCGCACTGGTATTTCTGTATCTGGTCGCTCTTGCCCATGGATCTCGTTTCCAGCTTCTCTACTACCGGGCGGAAGACCTTCGTCTTCTTCAGCCAGGCAAAGATTGGTGTGATGAAGAGAAGGATCAGCGGCACAGGGATCATATTGCCGATCAGACAGAATACAATGCCCCGGGCCATATTCATGCCCAGGAGCGCCGCACAGATAATGCCGCCCCGCAGCTCCACGATGGGAACCATGGACACGACAAAGACGATCAGTTCATTTGGGAGCCCGGCCATCATCGCCATAAACCAGTGAATAATCGTTGTCGCCATAGGATCTTTACTTTCCTTTCCGGTACGAAATTACGCCTTCTTATGTATATTGCGGATGGTTTTCTTCTTACCTGTCTTCTTTTCCGTTCTTCCTCTGTCTGCACTCTTCTTCCACGGATGCGGCGGGATCAGGCACTCTTTTCCATATCCGATGAGATCCTGCCGTCCGGCTTTCATCAGCGCTTCCCGCACCAGATCGTAGAGCGCGGGATCCCGGTACTGGATCAGCGCCCGCTGCATGGCCTTCTCATGAGGACTCCTCACCACCTCCACCGGCTCCATCGTCCGGGGATCAAAGCCCGTGTAATACATGCAGGTGGACACAGTGGAAGGTGTCGGGTAAAAATCCTGTACCTGCTCCGGCAGATACCCCATATCCCGCACGGCTTCCGCCAGCGCCACCGCATCGGCAAGGGTGGAACCCGGATGAGAGGAGATCAGATAGGGAACCAGATACTGCTTCTTCCCCAGCCTCTCGTTCATTTTCTTATATTTTGCTGCGAAATCCCGATACACGCGGTATGGCGGTTTCCCCATGGCGGCGAGCACCCGGTCAGAGACATGCTCCGGCGCCACCTTCAGCTGGCCGCTGACATGGTACTGACAGAGCTCCCGCAGGAAAGCATCAGAGGAATCCGCCATCACATAATCAAAACGGACACCTGAGCGGACAAAAACCTTCTTCACGCCGGGCAGCGTCCGCAGTTCCCGCAGCAACTGCAGATAATCGCGGTGATCCACCCGCAGATTCTTACAGGGCTGCGGCCAGAGGCACTGACGCTCCGGGCAGACGCCCTTCTGCATCTGCTTATTGCAGGCGGGCTGCCGGAAATTCGCTGTCGGGCCACCGACGTCATGGATATATCCCTTGAAGTCCGGGTCTTCCGTCAGGAGCCGGGCCTCCGCCAGAATCGATTCATGGCTCCGCGTCTGAACGATGCGCCCCTGATGGAAGGTCAACGCACAGAAGCTGCAGCCGCCGAAGCAGCCCCGACAGCTGACAAGACTGAATTTTACTTCCTCGAAGGCCGGGACACCGCCTGCCTCGTCATAGGAGGGATGCCAGGCCCGGCAATAGGGGAGCGCGTACACCGCATCCATCTCCTCCTGACTCAGCGGCCGCGCCGGGGGATTCTGCGCCACAAAGAGCTTCTTCCCATAAGCCTCCACAAGACGCTGCCCCGAGAAGGGATCGGTGTTCCGGGACTGAACGGCAAAGCTCTCCGCATAATTCCGGCGATCCTCCGTCAGTTCCCGGTAGGACGGCAGCCTCACGGCGTCCGTCACGCGCTCCACCCGGGTCTCCCGGTACACGGTCCCCGGGATCCAGGTGATCTCCTTTACAGGAATCCCGGCCGCCAGAGCGTCCGCAATCTCCGCGATGGAACGTTCCCCCATACCGTAGGAGATCAGATCTGCCTGCGCATCCAGCAGAATGGATTTTTTCAGGCTGTCAGACCAGTAATCGTAGTGGGCCAGACGCCGCAGGCTGGCCTCGATGCCTCCCACGATGATGGGAACGTCCGGATACACCCGACGGATCCAGTTGCCATAGACGATGACCGCCCGGTCAGGCCGTTTCCCCATGACACCGCCGGGAGTATAGGCGTCCCGCTGCCGGTGCTTCTTCGCCACCGAATAGTGGTTCACCATGGAGTCCATATTTCCGGCGGAGACCAGGAATCCGAGCCGCGGCCGCCCAAACTCCGTGATGGCCTCCTCCCGCCGCCAGTCCGGCTGCGCCAGCATCCCCACCCGGTAACCGCGGGCTTCCAGGATCCGCGTGATGATCGCCGGACCAAAAGAGGGATGGTCCACGTAGGCATCGCCATTCACATAGACGAAATCTACCTGGTCCCATCCCCGGGCCTCCATCTCTCTTCGGTTGATCGGCAGAAAATCCCGCATCCGGCGCGTCTCCCTTCCCGCCCGCCGCTTCGTCGGGCAAATCGCCCTTATTATAATGCCTTTTTTGATACCTGTCCAGACGGATTTTCCTGCCTCTGCGAACCTTTCCTCCTTTACTCCGGCAGAAGAAGCTCCTGCCCGGCTTCGATGTGATCGGGATCGGAGATCTGATTCAGCGCACAGATCTCCTCCAGCCGCTCCGTGCTTCCGTAACGACTCCGGCAGATACCCGCCAGGGTCTCCCCCGGCTGAACCTCATAGGAAATGACAGCTCCGACTGCCTCAGCGGCCTCCTCCTGAGCACCGGAAACAGCGGATTCCAGCCCTTCCTCCGGTGTATCTTCCGGCGTCTGCTCACCTCCCCCCGCGTTGGCCGCCCGCTCCCCGTAAGCGGAATCTCCGCTGGAAGCAGGTTCTCCTCCTGCGGCGCTTTCATCGTCCGTCTCCTTCTCTTCGCCTGATGCTGTCATCGAAGCATACTCCCCGCCCTCTTCTGCCTGAAGCGTCGCCGCCGCCTCCCTGGCCTCACTCAGTCTCTCATGCCAGACACCGCCTCCCATCCCCAGGATCCAGGCCAGCGCCAGCACGGCCGCAGAGAAAAAAGCAGTCTCTGCCCAGGATCCCTTCAAAGCCCCAGTCCCAGCCACCGGCCCCCGCCGTTCCTCCTGTTTCTGCTCCATCTTCTTCCGGAAGGCCACGGCGGCATCGGGACGGGGCGCAGCATCTACCGAGGCGCCACGGCTGCCCCGGGCCATATAGGCCTGCATGGCATCATTTCTCTCATAATATATGTAGTGTCCCAGCATTTTGAGCATCCGGCCATCCCGCAGAATATAAAAGTCCTCATTTTCTTCTGTAGACAAAAGCAGAACCTTATCCCCCTGCGCAAACAGCTTTTGATATGTTTTCTTTAAAGACAGCCTGTCCACCGACATCCCGCATTTCTCATGGACGTACCAGCCGCAGATTCCCAGATCCGGAAAATATTCCCGCATCCGGGCACTGATCTCCTCCCAGGCGTCCTCCAGAAAAAACAGCCGCCCGTCCCGAAAGGAGAGCCGCTCCGTTCCCACCGCGCCGCAGATGAACAGGCAGGGAATCTCCTCCCGCAGCTCGTGAACTCCCAGGAGCACCCCCGCCTGAACCTCTCCGGCACTCTGGCGTATTCTCTCCAGATAAACATGCACATAATCTTCCAGATAAATCTTGACGCGGTCTTCTTTCTCGCCGATCTGGCGAAAATTCTTTGGTAGGAAGTCCTTTTCCATTGACATATAAACCTCCCGCAGTCCGCGGCCGCGGACCCTGCTTGACGCCATGTCATTCTTTGTACGCCCGGCCCGAAACCCCCGGCAAATGCGGGGGTAAATGGCATCCGCCATATCCATGACCAGAGAGAGCCGCGTATTCTGAAGGATCCAGGGTTCACGGCCGCAGGCGCCCACCACGCCGGTGATATACACATCTCCCACCGACACCAGCTCCTTTTTCAGCCCCTGCCCCGGACGGATCGCGCCCCGTCCCATGGTGATCCGCCCCACCTGGCGGTTCTGCCCCAGAGAAGCGTCGATGGCTACCACCACATACCCGGCATAGTTGCGCCGGATGCAGTTCGCCGTCTCTTTCAGATTCAGCGCATGCACCGGTTCGTGGAGGGTCCCCAGAACCTCCCACTCCCGGGTCGGCCGCTGATTTAATTTATGTCCGATCAGAGGGCCCAGACTGTCCCCCGTACATCGGTCGCTGCCGATGCACAAAAACAGCACCCTCTCCTTCTTTTCCTTCTGCCTGACTTCCTCGATCAGATACCGGAGATGATTGCCGAAGGCCTCCGGTGAAAATCTCTCTATAGCAGGATCAAATTCCATCATGCGCTCCTGTCTCACGCTCATCACCCGTTATAGAGTATTCCCCCTGCCTACAGCTTTATTCCTGCCAGCCAGTATCCCTGCCCGCCCAATTCTATATATCGATGAAAGCCGAACATCTCCGCCGCCAGCCGGTCCTCTCCCAGATCGTGACCGGGAACACCCAGGAAACAGGCGGACGGCTTCTCACGCATCAGGATCAGATGTCCTCCGAGAAGGAGTAAATCAAGAAACGCTCATATCCCGTATATGGGCGTTTTTCTT
>JAJQDL010000105.1 GCA_021202235.1 Lachnospiraceae bacterium | reverse complement strand
GGGAAGATCGCCTTCACCCGATTCTTACCCTTGTCGTCTACTATGGAGAGAATCCGTGGGACGGCCCGCTCTGTCTGAGGGACATGATCACGGAGATGCCGAAACCCATCGGGGATATTTTTTCAGATTACCGGATGAATCTCGTACAGGTCTGTGACAGCGAACGCTACGATTTCCGCAATGACGAGGTTCGCACCGTATTTGAAATCTCCCGGGAACTGCAACGGGGTCGTGTAGACCATGTTCTGGAACAATACAAAGACAAAGATATCACAGAGGAGATTCTCACGGTGATCGGAACCATCCTCGGTTCGCAGCAATTTGTACAGCCCGGGAAGAAAAGGAGGTCGGAACATATGCAGTTATGCACAGCACTGGAAAACTGGAGATAGGAAGAAAACAGGAAGGGATACTCGCAAGGCATCTCTCAGGGTATTTCTCAGGGTATTTCTCAGGGTGTCTCTCAAAGAAATCAGACTTTAGCCACCAGATGGTTCTCAGATGGGCGAAGCACGGCAGAGATTGCGTTGCTTCTGGGGCTTCCGGAGGCAGAGGTTCGTGAGATATTAACAGGTGAATCCCCCACTTCTTCCATCGTAACATCAGAAATTTAAAGTTCGGAACGCGGGGCTACGTCCGGCATCAGCCGTAAAAACTCTTCACGCAGCCCTGCGTACATTTATACAGGCCTGCCGTATGCACTGAAAACTGTGCATGCGGCAGGCCTGTATCTGTCAAAGTTCTCTTGCCCACTTTGCCATGTTATCCATATGCTCAAGTTGACGAACTTCCTCTGCTATGCTGAGATATTTTTCTGTTCCTTGGGGATGGGCGGCATAGGAAGCAGTTGCCAGATACTTCTCTTCCAGTTCCTTCCAGGTCGGTTCATTCTGATGCTTTCACCGATCAAGAAATATTCTCACAAAGCATTGGCCGTTCTTCATATGAACACAAACATCTGTGTTCATGCCTTCCTCTTTTCCCCAATCCTCTCGCACTTCATATGTAAAACGATCTGCCAGAGAAAGAACATCAGCATTTCTCAGACGCTCCGGAGAAAAATCCCCCAGAGTTACCGTTCCGGATATCAAAGCCAGCGCCCCCGTATAAGGAATGCTGAACTTCGCCACAATTGAGGTGTCCGGTCTGCATCGAACCTTCAGTGGCTCCATAAGCATCCTGTTTCTTACCGATGTGGTCACATGTACCTCTTTAATCTCCCGCCAGTCTAAGGCTTCCTGTTCTAACAGTTCCCGCAGCAGACGAATCACTGGATGAGTCCCCGCACAGCTGGGCCATAATTTAAAATACAGTTCTCCCGCCTCAAAATGACTGCCCAGACCTTCCAGAACCGCTTCTTCATCTCCCGCTTGCCCGGCATAAGCATGATAGAAACCATATTTCCCCTGAAGAGGATCCATAAACCCCTTCACCCCCCGGGAAGCCATCATACAGGAAAGCAGAGCATTTTTCGCCGCAAAGGCCTCCCGGATAGAACGCACCCAGGTATCCGCATTATTCATCAGCTCTGCGCTGCAGGTTGTCTGGCAGAGGTTCAGAGAAAAAGCATCCACCAGTTCCTGCCTGTTAAGCCCCATCAGACGCCCCACCGCCGCAGTAGCTCCGAAAGAAGTGTAAATGGGCGGCATATAAAAGCCACGCCCCTCCAGATCACTGTGTACTCCCAACGCAATCCGGCAGGCTGTTTCACTTCCCACTACCAGAGCAGTCAGAAATTCCTTTCCCGATACATTCCCTCTCTTTTCAGCTGCAGCCAACGCCGCCGGAAAAGTGGATGCATTCGAATGAACTACCGCATGCATCTGTGTATCGCCAAAATCCAGAGAATGAGCCATGGCTGCATTTGCGAACGCAGCCCAGACAGCGGGCAGTCGGACAGCACCACCGATGACTGTCCCCTCCGGTTTTCCGTCCGCCGCCCCCTCAATCGCCGTATCCAGAAGCTCCGCACAACCATCTCCCAGCCCGGAGGCTCCATAGGTGATACCCAGAGCATCCAGAACAGATTTCTTCTGTGTCTCAATCACCGGCGCGGGGATGTCCTCATAGCGCAGATTTACAACAAAATCCGCCAGTTTCTCTGTCAGATTCATCCGGCCACCCCCTCCGCCAGAACGATTTCATCTCCACATACAGAATATCGAGTATCCAGTTTTTCTTTCTCCGTAATTTTCTCCATATAAGACAGAATCTCATCGAAAAGCGGATCCTCTCGCTTTACCACATAAGGTGCACCGTCTTCAGGTAGATAAGCAGGCAGGCAGGAAACCCGGCTGATTTTCCCCTCTTCCACTGTCCATTTTGCTATCATGGTATAGTAGCAATCCATCGGAAAGCTCCGTTTTGTCACCGCAAAGGCATCCGAAATCGCCGTCATTTCCTGGTGATTCTTCGACGTTGCCATGTCCTGATGCAGCGTTGCCTGATCCCGCAGCATATCCGTTACTTCTTCCATGGCAAAATTACCCAGGCTATAGAAGATCACACGTCCTTTATAGATTTCGATGGGTTTCAGAATGTGTGCATGATGTCCCAATACCAGATCCGCTCCATGGTCAATCGCAAAATGCGCATAATATCGTTGATATTCTGCGATCTCCGCCTCTTTGAAATGAATCCCCCAATGCATGGATACGATCACGACGTCCGCCTCCCGACGCGCCTGCTCGATATCCTCGATCATATGCTGCAGATCCTCAGGATGAGGAAAAGTATAAATACGGCAGGGTGTTCCCGGCTGGTCATGTTCGACCGCTGCATATGCAGTCAGCCCCCGGGCAGGGTTACAGCCCGGCCGCTGCTCCTGCGCCCAGAAGCCCTGAGGCAGGATGGAGCAGTAGCCCAGCACTGCCACCTTTGTTCCCTTTACATCTAACACCGGATATCGACGGGCCAACTCCTCATTCTCCCCTGCGCCAGTCACTGACAGTCCTGCCTCCCGCAGATGCTGCAGAGTCTCGCAGAATGCTTCCCGTCCATAATCCAGCGCGTGATTGGATGCGAAGGACACCACATCAAAGCCTGCCTCACGCATGACCGGCGCCACCTCTGGTCGGGAAGAGCAGGGCATGCGCGTGCAGGAAGAAGGTGTCCCCTGAAGGCTTAACACAGCTTCCAGCTGCCCGAAAGTCATATCTGCATCCTGCAGAAGAGGCGCTACATGTCGAAAGGAAGATGCCAAATCCTCCCGGTAGGGGGCGCAGTCTCCCACGCCCACCATGGTCAATGTTTCCTTTTTCATACGCATTTCTCACCGTCTCCGTCTTTTTTCCTTCCATGAATCCATACAGCTGGTGCCTTCGTCCGATCCTTATACTTGTTTCTCGGCATCACCGTATTGTAGGATAGCTTCAGGAAGATCTCCTCTCCGATAAATTCACATTCACAACGATAATCACACAAGAGAGAGGCGCTGCGAAGACGGAAAGCAAAAGTATTCTGACGGCTCCAGCCACCGCTGTACATCGTTCGGTGCGTATCATAACCGAAAATGCGATCCAGGTCTGCTACATGGTCAGGATCTGCGGTGGTAAGAATATACCCCTGATTGCCTTCCGGCCACTGACCACGTAAACCGCAGATCACCGTCTTTTCTTCCCGGTCACTGACAGAATGAATCTGTACCTGATTCTCCTCAAAAATAAACGTCAACTCCTGTTGACCAACCGGATTCTCTTCCAGCAGATAAGTTACTCCGCTGACCCGCGCTGCCTCAGAAGAAGAATCTGTCACATTTCGGGGAGCCAGATTGAACGTATTCTGCAGCCAGGCCGCTTTCACCGCATCGCCCGCATTCACCGCGATCGGATGATTAAAGCTTTCTCCAATAACTGTACGATAAAAAATTTCAACCAGTTCATCATAGTTACTGTCCGCACAGGTAATCCCTACCGCCATCTTTTCATCCGGCAGGATAAGCCCCACCTGACCCTGACCTCCCCGGAAAGCAAAGCCGCCGTACAGGCGCCACATGTGAAGAGAATACCCTTCCCAACGTCCGACCTGCCCGGTGAGACCGGTCGGATCATAATGAAAGCTGGGACCGTGGTGCGCTCCCGCTGCCTCAGCCAGATCCTCCCGCAAAAGCTGTTCTCCTTCCCACATTCCTTTCTGAAGGTAGAATTGAGAAAGCTTCGTCAATGCATCCGGCGTAAACTGAATCGAAGAGGAAAAAAACAGCCCTTCCGGTTCCGTATAATTGTTTGTATATTGAATTCCCAGCTTATCAAAAAGCTTTTCCTTCAGATATTTTCCCGTATCCCTTCCTGTATGAAGTGCGATAAGCTCGTTCATCACATACTGCGCACCCATATCATAGCAGAAATATGTTCCGGGTTCGTAAGCCGGCCGTGTCTCAAAGAACGTGCGAATCCAGCAGTCGCTCTTCCCCCACATCTTAAAGAGAGTATCGCAATCGTGACCGGATGTCATGGTCAGAAGATGGTACACTGTCAGTCGCTGCCAGCGCTCATCCAGATCTTCCGGCAGGTAGCGCTCCGGAAGCAACGGCACTACCAGGGAATCCATCTCAAAATATCCGTCCTGAATGGCAAAAAGAATCGCCGTAGCAACCACACCCTTGGCTGCAGAAAAAATACGATGAAAGCTATCCCAGGTATACGGTGCTGCCACCATATTGATGCACAGAGAGCCATTCCTCACCACCTGCAGACTGTGAAGTTCAATATCTCTGGCCTCCACCTGCTCAAAAAAATGAATGACCGCCGCGGAGGGAATCCCCTGCTCCTCCGGTGTACTGACCGGAAACGGGTTGTTCTTATATTCTGTCATCGCCTTCTCCTTCCAATTCATCTATCCGTTCCAGATCTCTGTCATGCGGCGGCGCCGTACAATCACGATGATCAGGGCAACGACCAGCGGAAGAATCATGAAGCGGAACATAAACGAATAGCTTCCCACAGTCGTACTGCCCGCACTCAGCGCCTGATCCGCCACGCGTCCGGCGATCATGGGGCCGAGAAGATTTCCGCAGTCAGCACCGATATAGAGCGTATTTCCTCCGGCGCCCCGCCGATCACGGGAGGACCCCTTCATGCCGAACGCCTGAATCGTGGGATAGCCGGCGCCATGGCCGTACGCGGCCAGGACCGCTGCCAGAAGGAAAAGCGGCAGCACACGGGACACACTGATCAAAGCCAGCGCTACCCCGAAGATGCACAGAGCCGGTATAATGGTCTTGACAAAACCAATGCGGTCCGCGAGACGTCCCATAATCGGCCGGAACACAAGCATACAAATCGCCATCACCGTAAAATACAGACCGATGTTGGCCACGGACAGTGCTTCGCCGTAAATCGCCAGGAAGGAACTGATCGTAGCATAAGACATGGAGACACAACACACCAGGATTGCAGCCAGAATGCTCTTCTTATCCACAATGCGGTCAAAAGAGATTTTATAGGGACTGAGATGCTTTGACTCAAACCGCAGCGGGATTGTAATCAGACAGGAAAACAGCATCAGCGCCGTTCCCAGCCGGAAGGTCATGACATAACCGATGCTTCTGGCCAGCTGCAGGCCCAGGTAGGGACCGATGGCCTGCGAGCAGGACTGCCCCAGCGTGAAGGTCGCGACGCCTCTCCCCATCTGATCATCGTCGAGGATCTCACTGACCATCGCCAGACACAGCGGCGACGTACAGCCGATCCCGATGCCGTGAATCAGCCGAGCCGCAATCACCATGGGGATCGAATTCGCCATGCTGTACATGAAAAACGAAATCGTTGTCACACACAGCGCTGCCGTGAGAATCCTTTTCTTGGGAAAGGAATCGAAGGCCGGTCCGGAGAAAGGACGAATCAAAAGCGCCGTCACCGCGAACATACTGGTGACAGTTCCCACCATGGTCGCCGTCGCGCCCAGATAGCTTGCATACTTGGGAATCAGCGTATTCATCATGTTCTGACCAAAGCCCATGAACACATTGATGAAAAACAGCTGAGTAAATTCAGGGGTCCAGATCCCCTTTTTGGTTCCGCTCATTTGTTCACCTCTTATAGTACAACGATGTATCCGCCGGAGCGGAAGTGGATGTGTTCAGAAAAGGCCAGCCCGCCAGGACGGCGGGCAGGCCCGGAATTCAAAATCATCTGGTTGTCATTTACAATCGTTTCAAGCCCTTTTCAGGCCGTCCCACCGGGAACTCAGCTGGCCGAAGTAAACTGTCCGACCCAGAAACACATATTCTTGTCGATGGAGAGATTGCCAATCTTCGTGTTATCATACACGTAGATGTTCTGCACAGACGCCATGTAGTAAATCGGGATCTCCTCGTTCCACGCAGCGATGGCAGCATCAGAGGTCTCCTCGTCATAGACACGGAACGCTTCATTAATCGCCGTACGCAGATCTGTATCCTCCGGATAACCGGTCTTCTCGATCTGGGTCACCAGAGAAGCCACTGTGTAAACATTGAATGTTCCTACACCCATGTACATATCCCACGCGGTCAGGTCGCCGATGTTGGCCTGGAAGACGGCGGTCTCGAGCTGATCGATCTCGACGTTTATGCCGATCTCAGAGCAGGCCGCCTGCAGAATCTGAGCCGCAGAACGCTTCATGGCGGTCTCGTCGACCATCACGTGAAGCGTCAACTCGCCCTCCGCGTAGCCGGCTTCCGCCAGCAGCTCCTTGGCCTTCTCCAGGTCCTGTGCGTAATAGACATCACCCTCCGCGTAGGAGTCTCTCCACTCTTCGGTTAGCTGATGTGCCGTAGAATACAACGCTTCGCCGTAGCCTTCGAGAGCCACCGAAGCTATGGCAACAGTGTCAATCGCATAGGCGATCGCCTGGCGGATGCGCACGTCGCTGCAGGCGGAATTGTCGGTGCAGTTGAAGTAGGTACTCAGAGTCTTGGTACTCGAATCAACATATACCGTATAATTCTCATTTTCCTCAAAACGGGCCACGTCGGTCGCCTGGCAGTCATAGATGACATCCGCGCTGCCGGTCTCAAGCTCAATCGCGCGCTGAGAAGCCTCAGAGACAAACTTGATCGTGATGGTGTCCGTATTCTGCATCGAAACCTGATCCGCCTCCGGCAACGAAGTAAGATCTTTCCAGTAGTTTTCGTTCTTCTTCAGCGTCATGCTCGTGCCAACGATCCAGCTGTCCAGCACATAGGGACCGCTGCCGACGGGATTATTGACGAATTCATCCGGATCAGCCTCATAGGAAGCCTGGCTGACGACACAGATCTGATTCATCAGGTTATAGAAAGCGAATTCCGTCTCCTGGGTGAACGCCAGCTGGACCGTGTAGTCATCAATGACCTGGCAGTTGTCGATGTCCACATAAGTAAAGGTACTGGAAGCAGCAGAAGACTCTGACGCTAACTGATAACTGCACAGCACATCGTTGGCGTCAATCTTGTTGCCTGCGCTGTCATAAACGCCCTCCTGGATCGTCACGGTATAGTGCGTTTCATCGTCTTGCACCCAGTTCTCACCGACAATAGGGGTCAGATTGTACTCTTCATCATACTGGAACAGAGTCTGATAAACATACAGCTTCGTCCGCAGCAGACCCGTGGAGCTGCTGCCCCAGGGATTCATGGTACCCGGGTCAGCATCCTGAACGACCGTGATACTGTCAATCGTTCCGCCGCCGGTCGTGCTCTCGGCAGCCTCGCCGGTTCCCTCCGTCTCCGTGGAGCCGCTGGTGGTGTCGCTCGTGCTCGAGCTGGAGCTGCTGGAGCAGCCGACCAGACCCGCGACCATCATCACTGCAAGAAGCAGAGACAGCCATACTTTGAGTTTGCGTTGTTTCTTCATAAAGGTCTTCTCCTTTCATTTTTATAGCGACCACCCTCATGGGCGGAAACTACCATGTGTAACCTTTCTCCTCGCATTCCTTTCCGTGAGCCGGGATCTCTCACTCACCCGCGCTCTCAGCCCTCGCCGATCTCCTCGAAACGGTTGCAGGCCAGGAAATGATTGGGCGTAATCTCCCGCAGCGGCTGCGCCTGCATACAGGCCTCCGTGGCGTACTGGCAGCGTTTGGCGAACCGGCAGCCGGGCTTCGGCTCCACCGGTGAGCTGACCTCGCCCTGCAGGATGATCCTCTCCTTGCGGTGATGAATGTCCGTGCTGGGAATTGCCGAGAGCAGCGCCCGGGTGTAGGGATGCATCGGATGAATAAAGAGCTCCTTGGCCGGACTCTTCTCCACCAGCTGTCCCATGTACATGACACAGATATCGTCGGAGATATGGCGCACAACCGACAGATCGTGCGTGATAAAGATGTAGGTCAGCTGCTTTTCCTCCTGCAGATCCTGCATCAGGTTGAGGATCTGCGCCTGGATCGACACGTCCAGCGCCGAGACCGGCTCATCGCAGACGATGAAGTCCGGATTCAGCGCCAGCGCGCGGGCGATCCCGATTCTCTGTCTGCGGCCGCCGTCCAGCTCATGCGGATAGGAATTCCGCAGGCGTTCTGCCAGACCGACCGTCTCCATGATCTTGCCGACTTCGTCGTACAGATCTTCCTTCTTAAACTTTCCCGAGAGAACCAGCGGCTCTTCGATGGTCTGTGAGACAGACATCCGGGGGTTTAGAGAGGAGAACGGATCCTGAAAGATGATCTGCATCCTCTCCCGCAGCTCCTTCAGCTTCTTCTTGTCCACATTCGTAATATCTTCCCCGTCGAAGATGATCTGTCCGCCGGTGCTGTCCAGCAGATGCAGGATCGTCCGTCCCAGTGTGGATTTTCCGCAGCCGGACTCTCCCACCACGCCCAGAGTCTTTCCCTTCTCCACCGTGAAGGAGACATCATCCACCGCGTGAAGCTGCCCGCCCGGAGTCTTAAAATATTTCTTCAGATTCTTTACTTCCAGAATAACTGACATATCAATCCCCCTCCGTTCTATGGCATCTCACAAAATGGCCCGGTGCGATCTCGCGGTTCGGCACCTCGCCGGAGCGGCAGGCCTCTGTGGCGTACGGGCAGCGTGGACTGAAATTACATCCCGCCGGCAGCTCCGCCGGATTCGGCGGCAGCCCGTCGATCGGATGCAGACGATCCTCATCGCCGTCCAGTTTGGGAATCGAGCCGAAGAGGCCGACGGTATACGGATGCGTGGGATGGTCGAAGATGTCCTCCATCCCGCCGGACTCGATGATCTCACCGCCGTAGGTCACTGCCACCCTGTCACAGACCTCCGCGACGATGCCCAGATCATGGGTGATCATGATCATGGAGGTGTTCATTTCCTCCTTCAGGTGCTTCATCATATCCAGCACCTGGGCCTGAATCGTCACGTCCAGCGCCGTCGTCGGCTCATCGGCCAACAGCAGCTCCGGATTGCAGGCCAGCGCGATGGCGATGACCACACGCTGCTTCATTCCGCCGGAAAACTGGTGCGGGAACTCGGGGTAACGGTCTCTAGGGATTCCTACCATTTCCAGCATCTCTTCGGCGCGCGCCCGCGCCTGCTTCTTATTCATCTTCTCATGAAGCTGAACCACCTCGGCGATCTGGTCTCCCACCGTGAAGATGGGGTTCAGAGCGGTCATAGGATCCTGGAAGATCATGGCGGTCTTTTTCCCGCGGATCGCCCGCATCTCCTTTTCCGACTTCTCCATCAGATCCTCTCCGTCCAGATAAATCTTTCCCGAGACCACCTTGGCCGGCGGGTCAGGCAGGATTCGCATGATGGACTTGGCGATGGTCGTCTTCCCGGCTCCGGTCTCTCCCACCAGTCCGAGTGTCTCTCCCTTGTTCAGGTACAGATCTACATGATTGACTGCCTCCACGATCTCTCCGTCCGAGTGGTACTGAACCACCAGATCCTCGATGCGGAGCAGTTCCTTTTCATTCGTTTTGCTCATCTCTTCTCTCCTCATCAGGTCTTCAGGCGGGGATCCATCGCGTCACGCAGACCGTCTCCCAGCATATTCAGCGACAACACGGCGATCATGATCATAATACCGGGGAAAATCACCAGATGCGGGTAATCCCGGATATAGTTACGCCCCTCGGAGAGCATCGCGCCCCACTCCGGCGACGGAGGCTGTACGCCCAGACCGACAAAGCTCAGGGACGCTGCGACCAGAATCGAACTGGCCACTCCCATTGTCATCTGCACAATGGTAGGCGCCATGGCGTTGGGAATCATATGCCGGAGGATAATCCGCGGCGTGGTCGCGTTCACCGACTTCGCCGCCTCCACATACTCCATATCACGGATATTCAGCAGCGTGGCGCGCATCATCCGCGCGTACCCGGGGATACTGGAGATACTCAGCGCGATGATACAGTTGATCATACCAGTTCCGAGCGTGGCGGAAACGGCGATGGCCATCATCATGCCGGGGATGGACTGGAACACATCCAGGATACGCATCAGCGCCATGTCCAGCCGTCCGCCGAAGAATCCGGCCAGCGAACCGATGAATACGCCGATGCAGCTGGCAATCGCCACGGCCATCACGCCGATCGTCAGAGAGTAGCGGCCGCCGTAGAGGATCCGGCTGAAGATATCACGGCCGAGGTTGTCGGTGCCGAACCAATGCTCCGCGCTTGGCGAGGCGAAGGTATTGTATAAATCCTGCGTTTCATAGCTGTAGGGAGCAATCACCGGTGCCAGGATAGAAATAACCACCAAGAACAGAATGATGAAAAGTCCCGCCATGGCCACCTTGTTCCTGCGCAGGCGGTGCATCGTCGTCGCGAGCATACTCTGTTTCTTCTGAGTATTTTTTGCCTTCTCAGCCTTCACTGACCGCACCTCCTTCCTCCTGCACCGCTTTTTTCTTCCGGCTCTTCCCCTGATACTGGGCACGGATCCGGGGATCCACGAAGGCATACATCAGATCCACCAGCAGCATCACCAGACTGAAGACGATGGCCACATAGAGGATGCTCCCCTGCACCACCGGGTAATCGCGGTTCTTGATGCCCGACACCATGTAGGTTCCCACACCGGGAATCGAGAAGATCGTCTCCGCGATCATGGCGCCGCCCAGCTGCACGCCGAACATACTGCCCACCTGCGTGAGGATGGGGATCAGGGCGTTGCTCAGCGCATGCTTATAAATCACGAGGAATTCCCTGACACCCTTGGCCCGGGCCGTCACCACGTAATCCTGCCGGATGACCTCGAGCATACCGGAGCGGGTCTGGCGGGCGATGGAGGCACATCCTGTGAGGGCGATGGAGATACAGGGAAGGACGTAATACCTCCAGCCGCCCACACCGGAAGCCGGGAACCATCCCAGATTCAGTGCGAAGAGCAGCGAGAGCATCAGCGCGACCCAGAAGCTCGGCATCGAGATGCCGATCAGTGCCAGAAGCATGGCCGCGTTATCCTTCCAAGTAAACTGGTTCACCGCTGACAACACCCCCAATGGCAATCCGATCAGCACCGCCAGTATGGTGCTGAACAGCGCCACCCTCATCGTGTAGGGGAAGCGCATACCGATCTCTTCCGAGACGCTGCGGTTATTGATGTAGGAGTTCCCCAGATCCCTGTCAACGAACACCTGCTTCACATAGCTGATGAAGCGGACGACATAGCCGTCGTTCAGTCCCAGCTCGTCCCGAAGCTCCTCAATCTCTTCCTCCGTCGCTTCCGTTCCCAGAATGATTCTGGCCGGATCGCCCGGCGTGAAATACATAATGGTGAAAATCAGCCAGGTAACGCCGAGTATGACCGGGATCATCAGCAGCAATCGCTTGATTATGTACCGAATCATTTGCCTTTTTTCTCCTTCCTTTAGCTTTTGCATGGTTTGTCTCCCCTTACGGGGATAAATTGTATCTACAAAGCCCTTCCACAAGCTAAGTACATCGTGAAATTAACACAGTATTCACACAATGTATACTTTCGCTTTGTTATCTGTTTATAACTAAAATTTATAACCGATAGCATTTTCTTGCGAAAATTCCCATTTTTTAGCCGTTTTCAGCGTTCATTTTTTCGCTGTGTTATAACTTTTTCCAATTTTCCATCAATTTTTTCTATATGCCGATGTATGAAAACTTCTTGATTTTCCAGTCATAAAATGATAATAGTTAAGCGATGTTTTTGCCACATTAATAATATTTGTTTATAGATTTCTTCTAATCACCGGGAGAAAAGGGGGGAGAATTCCATGGAACTGACGCTTATGCGCTACTTTGAACGCATCGCCGACTATGAGATCCTTTCCTGGGCGGCGCTCGACCTTCCAGTTACGAAACCGGCTTTAAGCAATTCTCTCCATCGGCTGGAGGAAGAGGTCGGCACCCCTCTTTTTGACCGGATCGGGCGGCGCCTGATCCTGAACAACAATGGGCGGCGCCTCCTCAAACTGACACGGCAGGTGCTTCCCCTAGTCGATCAGTATCATATGAGTATCCATCAGCGTGGGACGCCCCATGGGACGATCTCTATCGGATCTCAGATTGAACTTCCGCCTCAATTTATCGAACTCATCACCGGATATCGTCTGCAGAATCCCCATGCCGCATTCCAGATGGCAACCGGCTCCAACAATTCAAATCTGCTGCACGGCGGCTCGCTGGATTTTACTTTGACGCTGGATATAGATTTGAAAGATCGAAGTGCTGCGAACGCATATCTTCTGTCTCCGCTTCACATCAATGCGGTTATGTCCCGCCGTAACTTGCTGGCCCGGCGTTCCAGCCTCCGACTCGCGGATCTTCGGGATGAGACCTTCGTCTTCTCTTGGAAGCAGGGCAGCATCGAGCGGACCTATGACCGCTGTATCGAAGCTGGCTATACACCGACGATTGCCTACTTGGTCGATCAGACCCTGAGTAAGCTGATTCTGCTCAGCCAGTCCTCACTGATTGGATTCATGTACGACATTGAGTCCAATAAGCTGGACTACTTTCCCGAGCTGGTTTCTATCCCGATTCAGGATTCACAGTTCATCCCCAAGGCGATCTATCTGGTATGGCGAGAAGACATCGCCTCATGCAAGGTCGGGCGCGAGTGTTTTAACGATGTTCAGGGAGGGCGGGGGGGATTTCCGCAGGAGAGCGGGGTGGGTGGTGGTGGGGGGGGGGGGGGGGGGGGG
>JAJQDL010000083.1:12838-13190 GCA_021202235.1 Lachnospiraceae bacterium | reverse complement strand
ACCCTTCGATTCACTGCGGTGGGTGCTTCCCGGGATCGATATGATTCTTCTCATGACTGTCAATCCGGGCTTTGGCGGCCAGAAATATATTCCCTGTATGACCGGGAAGATCGCGTCGCTTCGCAGCTGGCTTGCGGAACAGGGATATGAGACGGATATTCAGGTGGACGGCGGAATCTCGCTGGATAATGCAGAAGAAGTGCTGCAGGCCGGCGCCAATATCCTGGTGGCCGGTTCGGCGGTGTTTGGAGGAGACCCGGGAGCGATTGCGGGGGCTTTCCTGAGGCTTATGAATCAATGGAAAGAAGGAGGAGGGGCTTGAGAACGTGCATCCGCGCGGGAATGTGTCTGC
>JAJQDL010000083.1:0-12828 GCA_021202235.1 Lachnospiraceae bacterium | reverse complement strand
CCGACGCGCATGAGCTCCTGCATCATCACGGGAACCTGTCTGGCTCTGTCCGGTCTTCTTATTCTGTCCGGCTGCGGATTTCATTTCAGTGAGATCCTGCCGGGGAGCAGTCTTTCCTCGAAGGTCCTGATGGAGATCGATGATGAATCTCTGTCGGCCGGGGAGGGGGAGGTCTGGCTCTGGGCGCTGAAGACGGCCTGCGAGAGCGATTACGGCGAAGAGATCTGGTCCGTGAACCTGGAAGAGGGAACGGCAGAGGATGAACTGAAAGAGGCGGCGAAGGACTATATACAGGAAATGTTCCTGGCCGCGCAGATGGCTCTGGCGGATGGAGTTACCGTTCCGGCGGAAGTACAGGCACAGATTGAGACGGCGGCCGCGTACTATATGGCAGCGCTTCCAGCAGACACGTCTTCTGATACGGAGAGGCAGGAGGCTGTAGCGGAGGCGTATACACGGTTGTATCTGGCGCATACGTCCCATGCGAATGCCCTCAGCGCTTCCAATGTAGAGATCACGGATGAGGAGGCCCGTGTTGTGCGGGTTTATCAGATTGTCCTCTCCTTTGAGACGGAGGATGAGAAAACGACGCAGAAAAAGAGAGCGAAGAAGATCGTCAGCCGGGTCGAGAAGGGGACCTCTTCCTTTGCGATCCAGGCAGTTGAATACAGCGATGCGGATACGATTGAACTGACGGTGATGCGCGATCAGCTGGACCGGGAACTGGAGACGGCAGTATTCGCTCTTTCCGATGACGAAATGTCGGAGGTCCTGGAGACGGATGATAGCTATGTGATCTACTACTGCGTGGAGGAGAACGTCGAGGCAGAGACGGAAGCGCACCGGGAAGAACTCAGAACGGAGAAGCTCGAGAGTCTCTATCAGGATGCGTTGGAGGATTTCGCAGAGGAGTCGGACTGGGAATGGAATTCGTCCGCCTGGAAAGGTCTGTCTGTCACCGATGAGGATGCGGCAGATGTGGACTTCTTTGGCATTTATGAAGAAAACGTAAGCAGCTGAGGGGAAAGCAGAAAAAAACGAAGGGATGAAGATGAAGATTATGAAGAAGGAAAACCTGACGTGGATTGTGATGCTGCTCGTCGCAGCTCTGGCGATCGGAACCTGGCTGAACAATGTGTCCGGAGATGCCGGGGAGACAACGGAAGCGGAAACAGAGACAACGGTAACGCTGGAAACAGAGGAGACCTGACGACAGGGGGAATGTGAAATGATTACGATTGTCGATTATGACGCCGGAAATCTGCGGAGCGTGGAGAAAGCGCTCCGGCTTCTGGGCGAGGAGCCGCTGGTGACACGGGATCCGGAAGAAATCTGTGCGGCGGATAAGGTGATTCTGCCGGGAGTCGGCGCCTTCGGGGATGCCATGGAGAACCTGGATCGTTTTGGCTTGACGGAGGTGCTGCGGCAGGTGGCGGCCAGGGGGACGCCCTTTCTGGGCATCTGCCTGGGCATGCAGCTCCTTTTTGAACGCAGCGATGAGAGCGAGGGCGCAGAAGGACTGGGAATCCTTCCCGGAGAGATCCTGCGGATTCCCCCGAGTCCCGGTCTGAAGATCCCTCATATGGGGTGGAATTCTCTGGACATCACACCGGGCGCCAGACTCTTTCAGGGGGTGGATAACGGTTCTTATGTCTACTTTGTTCACTCGTATTACCTGAAGGCACGGGAGGAATCCATCGTCGCGGCGACGACGGAGTACAGCGTACACATTCATGCCTCAGTCGAGTCCGGGAATGTGTTTGGCTGTCAGTTTCATCCTGAGAAGAGCAGCTCCGTGGGGCTCACGATCCTGAAAAATTTTATTGGACTGTAGGAGGAGACGCCCATGTTTACAAAGAGAATTATTCCCTGCTTGGACGTGCATGCCGGGAGAGTCGTCAAGGGCGTGAATTTCGTTCATCTGCGGGATGCCGGGGATCCGGTGGAGATCGCAGCTGCTTACGATGCGGCAGGGGCGGATGAACTGGTTTTCCTTGATATTACAGCCTCCTCCGATGCGCGGAATATCATGATTGATATGGTGCGGCGGGTGGCTGAAAAGGTCTTCATTCCCTTCACGGTGGGCGGCGGGATCCGTACGGTGGAGGATTTTCGCACGATCCTGCGGGAAGGCGCCGACAAGATCTCGGTCAATTCCTCCGCGATCAACCGGCCGGAGCTCATTTCGGAGGCGGCGGATAAGTTCGGAAGTCAGTGCGTGGTGGTGGCCATCGACGCCAGGCGGCGGCCGGACGGCAGCGGCTGGACGGTGCTGAAGAACGGAGGCCGTATCGATGTGGGGCTGGACGCGATCGAGTGGGCCCGGAAGGCCTGCGAGCTGGGTGCGGGGGAGATCCTGCTTACCAGCATGGACTGCGACGGGACGAAGGCAGGCTATGACAATGAACTGACGGCCCTGGTGGCGGAAAATGTGTCGATCCCGGTCATTGCCTCGGGCGGCGCCGGGACGAAGGAACATTTTTATGATGCTCTGACGGAAGGGCATGCAGATGCGGCACTGGCGGCTTCGCTGTTTCACTATCGGGAACTGGAGATCCGTGATCTGAAGAATTATCTGGCGGGCCGCGGGTTGTCGGTGCGTCTCTGATGCCGATTTCAGCCCGATCATACAAGAGAGGAAGGGTGCGCTATGGCTGCCATATCGAATGATTGGCTGGAGCCGCTTTCTCCGGAATTCCGGAAGCCTTATTATGCCAGGTTATACCGGACCGTGAAGGAAGCATACAATACCCGGGAGGTATTTCCTCCCGCAGATGACATCTTCAATGCCTTTGCCCTGACACCTCTGGCCAGTGTGAAGGCGGTGATCCTGGGCCAGGATCCCTACCACAATGACGGCCAGGCTCATGGACTTTGCTTCTCTGTGAAGCCCGATGTGGAGATTCCGCCGTCCCTGAAGAATATTTACCGGGAGCTGGCGGATGATGTAGGCTGTTATATCCCAAATCACGGCTGTCTGACCAAGTGGGCTGAACAGGGAGTTCTTCTGCTGAATACTGTGCTGACCGTGCAGGCGCACCGGGCGTACTCGCATCGTGGGATTGGCTGGGAGGAGTTCACCGACGCAGCGATCCGGGTATTGAACGAGCAGGACCGGCCGATCGTGTTTCTTCTGTGGGGCCGTCCCGCCCAGGCAAAGGCACGGATGCTGACCAATCCCCGGCATCTGGTCCTGAAGGCAGCGCATCCAAGCCCCCTGTCGGCGAATGGCGGATTCTTCGGGTGCCGTCATTTCAGCCAGACGAATGAGTTCCTGAAGGCCCACGGCGTGGAACCGATTGACTGGCAGATTGAGAATATTGAGAGAGGAGAGAGGATATGAACCTGATCGAAGTGATAAAAGTGATCTTTTATGGGATCGTGGAGGGCATCACCGAATGGCTTCCCGTCAGCAGTACGGGGCACCTCATTCTCTTTGAAAGCTTCTGGCCCCTGAATCAGAGTGAAGAATTCATGGAAATGTTTCGCGTCGTGATCCAGCTCGGGGCGATCCTGGCAGTCTGTGTCCTCTATTTCCAGAGGCTGAACCCTTTCAGCCGCAGCCATTCCCAGGCGGAGAAGAGCGAAATCTTTGGGATCTGGGGCAAGGTGAGCGTGGGCTGCATTCCCGCGGGGGTCCTGGGGGGTCTGTTTAATGACTTCTTTGATGAACATTTCTATAAATGGCAGGTTGTCGCGTTTACACTGATCCTGTATGGAGTCCTGTTTATCCTTATTGAGAATCGGAACCATGGACGGCGTCCGCGGGTGCGCAGCTTCCGGCAGATGACCTATCCCATGGCGCTGCTGATCGGCTGCTGTCAGGTGCTGTCTCTGGTGCCCGGCACATCACGTTCCGGCTCCAGCATTCTGGGAGCCATGTTTTTCGGTGTTTCCCGGCCGGTGGCGGCGGAATTCTCCTTCTTTATGGCGATTCCGATCATGTTCGGAGCCAGTCTCCTGAAGCTGGTGAAATACGGCCTGGCTTTTACGGTCAGCGAGCTGATCTGGCTGTTCCTGGGGATGGTGATTGCCTTCGTCGTGTCCCTGGCTGCCATCCGCTTCCTGATGGATTATGTGAAAAGACATGACTTTAAGGTGTTTGGATATTATCGGATCATCCTGGGCATCGTGGTGATCATCTACTTCGTCGGGAAGGCGCTGTTTATGGCCTGAGGGTTGTGAGGGGGCGGAGGCCGTACAGACAGGAGGAAACAGAGAAAATGGCTGAGAACAGAGAACGGGATGACAGCCAGCAGGAAATACAGAAGAATGCTGCTTCGCAGAGCGACCTGGGACGCTATGTGTTTGACTGGCGCAATCCCAATATGGCGGCCGGGACAGCAAAGAAGCAGAGCGAAGAGACGCATCAGGATGAAGAAGGTCTCCTGGGGCTGGCAGACGGCGCTCAGAGTGAAGCTTCTGAATCAAAGCGCAAGGCATCGCGGGCAGATAAGAGAGCAGATGAGAGCGGAATGACCAGGAAGAAAATGCGGAAGGGTTCCGGACGCAGAGCGAACAGCAGCCGAAAGGCGGCAGGGCGGTCTGCTGCGACGGGAACACGGCAGAGTGGTACAGCCCGAAGCGGTTCGGAGCATCATAAAGCCTCCGGGGGGAGCGGGAAGCGGAAGAAGAAAACCGGTATGCGCCGTCTGCGGGTCTGGCTCAACCGCGTTCTGGCAGTGGTCCTCTTCATTGCGTTCCTGGCGCTGTTGATCTGGGGCTTTTCCCGACTTCTGGGTGTACTGAACGGAGGAGAGAAGAACAGCACGGTAAATTATGACGAACTGCCGGATTATGTGACGGAAGATTACCTGACGGTGAATCCCTATTCGCGCCCGGGCATCTCTCTCAGTGAGGTGAATGGGATCGTAATCCACTACACGGCCAATCCGGGAAGCACGGCTCAGCAGAACAGAGATTATTTCGAGGGGCTGGCAGAGAGCGGGGAGACCCGCGCCAGCAGTCATTTTGTGATCGGGATCGACGGGGAAGTGATTGCCTGTGTGCCTCTCGGTGAACTGGCTTACGCCTCCAACAGCCGGAATAAGGATACGATCGCGATCGAATGCTGCCATGAGGATGAGACCGGAGAGTTCTCCCAGGCTACCTATGACTCGCTGGTGAAGCTGACTGTCTGGCTCTGCGGCAAGTATGATCTGGACTCAGAGGATGTGATTCGCCATTATGACATTACAGGGAAGAGCTGCCCCAAGTATTATGTGGATAATCCCGATGCCTGGACGGCGTTTCTCAGTGATGTCGCGGATGGACTGCAATGATCGATTTCAAAAACATAACCTCTTCAGGACGCTCTTTAGGGCGTCCTTTTCTGACTGTCAGCCGGATTAACCGGAAAATATTAAGAACTGTTAACACTTTTAACCGGAAAAATGTGAATCATGAAAAAAATGACAAGGATAAATCGAAAAAATACACTAGACTTTTCGCGCGGTAACAGTATATAATAATATCTGGAGTGCAACCGCAGATTTCAAACAATGAAATCACTGAAAACTGCGGGACGCCGTAACTTATCCACTCATTGCTATAAACTTAAGGAGGAGTTTACAATGAAGAGAAAATATTCCATCGCACATCTGAGCGCACTGAAGGTTCCGCCGCAGGACATGGTGTACATGGCTGCCGCCGCTGGCTATGATTATGTCAGCATCCGTCCCGTGATCCTGGGAACGCCCGGAGAGCCCAACTATGCCGTCGAGAAGAATCCGGAGATGTACAAAGAGTTCGACGAGGCGATGAAGGCCACGGGCATGAAGCTCAGTGATATCGAGCTGTTCCGTCTGACGGACGAAGTGGACATCGACGCATGGAAGCCTGCCTTCGAGTTTGCTCAGGCTCATGACTGCCATCAGCTGATCACCAGCTGCTGGACCCAGAAAAAAGAGTATGCCAAAGAGACGCTGGCCAAGCTCTGCGAGACCATCAAGCCTTACGGCATCACCGCCAACTTCGAGTTTGTGACCTGGTCTGCCTGCCCGACTCTGAAGGAAGCCAAGGAATACATCACCTCCACCGGCGCGGACAACATCGGCCTGCTGGTAGATACCCTGCATTTTGATCGGTCCCGCGTGACGCTGGCCGAGCTGGATGAGTGCCCCCGCGAGTGGTTCAACTTCGTACACCTGTGCGACGGTCCCGCTCCCAGACCTGCCATGGACGACAACGAGGCTCTGATCCATACCGGACGTGATGCCCGTTACTATGTGGGCGAGGGCTGTGTGGATATCGCCGGCATCGTCAGCCACATTCCGGATTCCGCGACTCTGTCCATCGAGCTTCCTCATATCAAGAGAGTGGAAGTCTACGGTGCTCTGGAGCACTACAAGCAGTGCCTGAATACCGCGAAGGCTTATCTGAAGCTGCACGGTCTGGACGAGTAATTCGTTTTTGATTTTATTATATCCGATCATTTATAAAGAAAAAGATATAATTAACAGTCAACAGGTTACCAATATGATTTGATTCAAAGATGTATTGATATAAAAATACTATGAATTTTATTTGGGCAACCTATTGACGAATATGGATACGAGTGGTACAATTCCGTTGTGTGGAAGAAAAGATTCCACCACGTGAAATAACACACCATATTTTTAAGGAGGAACCGAACAATGAGTAGAATGAGCGACATGAGCGCGCATCAGGAAAAGCTGTCTCCCGAGCAGTTTGCGGATGTCATGGATTGCTTCGCAAGAGCGGACAAGGCTCAGCTTGAGTTTGAGACCTACAGCCAGGAAGAGATCGACAAAGCGATCAAGTCCATTGCGCAGATGGTTGCCAACTCCAAGACGTTCCATGAGCTGGTTATGTACGGTATCAAGGAGTCCCGTTTTGGTGATCCCATCAGCCGTGAGAACAAGAGATTCAAGATCCGCGGTATCCTGCGTGACTGCCTGCGTGAGAAGAGCGTCGGCAAGATCGGTGAGTATCCCGAGAGAAAGATTGAGCTGTATGCGAAGCCCGTGGGCGTGATCGCCTGCATTATCCCGGCGACCAACCCCGACCTGACTCCCGCCGGCAACGCTGTTTATGCTTTGAAGGCGAGAAACGCCATCATTTTCTCCCCGCATCCCAGAACAGCCGGTACCTCTGCTGCGACCATCAACCTGATGCGTTACGGTCTGGCTCGTGTTGGCGCTCCTCAGGATCTGATTCAGTGCCTTGGCGGCGCGAACATGACCTTCACCAAGGAAGACGTGGCGGGTGAGGTTCCGGAGAGCCTTGAGTACTTCATCAAGCCCGGTACCGTGAAGATCAACAAAGCGATCTCTGAAGCTCTGATGACCAAGTGCGATCTGGTTATCGCCACCGGCGGACAGGGCGTGGTACGTCGTTCCTACAGCTCCGGTACTCCCGCTTTCGGCGTGGGCGCCGGCAACGCGACCATGATTTGGGACGAGACTGCGATTCAGGATCTGCATCATGCGGCTGACAACACCATGCGTTCCAAGACTTCCGACTTCGGTTCCGGCTGCTCCGCCGACGGCAACGTCGTGATCCACGAGAGCATCTGGGATGCTGCCATCGAAGAGCTTCAGGCTGTGGGCGGCTATATGATGACCGAGGAAGAGCAGGAGAAGATGAAGAACGCCATGTGGGATGAGGAGATCCACAGACTGTCCGACACCGTCGCTCTGTCCGCACAGGATATGGCGACAAAGGCCGGCTTTGAGATTCCTGCCGACAAGAGATTCCTGATCGCCTCCCATGGAACCGGCGTATACACCAAGGGCCCGGAGGGCATCTGGTGCCGTGAGAAGCTTTCCACCGTGCTGGCTGTCCACAAATACAGCGGCGAGTTCCAGAACGCCATCGACGCCATCATGGCCATCCATGAGGTCGGCGGCAAGGGTCACTCCGTGGGTATCTTCTCCTTCGATGACGACCACATCCACAGACTGGCTATGGTAGCCCGCGTAGGACGTATCATGGTTCGTCAGCCTCAGTCCAAGGCGAACAGCGGCTCCATGAACAATGGTATGCCTATGACCTCCTCCATCGGCTGCGGCACCTGGGGCGGCAACGCGACATCCGAGAACGTGCATCTGCATCACTATATGAATGTGACCTGGGTTTCCAGAGAGTATGAGACTCCCGACTGGCAGACCGATGAGGAACTGTTCGGTGAGTTCTACAATCCGGAGCTGGAGAAGGTACAGTACTCCGCGTACAACTCCAACGATGCTCTGAACTAATTGCCCTGTGCAGTGAGTTCGTGAGACAATACCCCTTTCAGAACAATCGGCGGCTGCCTGGCGACAGGCGGCCGCGTCCCTAACACACATCCAAAGGAGTAAACATGAAAAAATTAGTTTCTGATCAGATCGTAGACTACCTGGAGCGCCGCGGCGTTGAGTATGTATTCGGTCTTTGCGGACATACCGTTATCGCCATGCTGGATGCCTTTAGCCGTTCTACGAAGCTGAGATACATCAGCGTTCGCCACGAGCAGATTGCTGCGACGGCTGCTGATGGTTATGCACGTGTCGCTCATAAGGCGGGCGTGATGATCTGCCACCTTGGCCCTGGACTGACCAATGCTACCACCGGTGTTGCCAATGCGGCTTTCGATTCCATCCCCATGGTCGTGATCGCCGGTGATGTCCCCAGCTATTACTATGGCAAGCATCCTCATCAGGAAGTGAACATGCACTGCGACGGTTCCCAGTACGACATCTACAAGCCCTTCGTCAAGAGAGCCTGGAGAATTGATCGTCCCGAAGCCTTCCCCGAGGTGCTGGACAAGGCGTTCCGTCTGGCGGAGTCCGGAAGACCCGGCCCTGTGCTGATCTCCGTGCCCATGGATATGTTCTCCCGTGAGATCGAGACTGACTGCTGGGAGAGAACCTACATGGATTCCCATGTGACCGTGAAGCCCGCTCTGGATCCCGCGACCGCGAAGCAGATCGCTCAGACTCTGATCGATGCCAAGAACCCTGTGATCCATGCCGGCGGCGGTGTGCTGCTGTCTCAGGCTTCCAAGGAACTGGCTGATCTGGTCGAATTCCTTGATATCCCCGTTTCCAGAACCCTGATGGGTCAGGGCTGCATCCCGGATACTCATCCGCTGCTGCTGGGCCAGACCGGTTTCTGGGGCTTTGAACTGACTCATCAGAAGACCCTGACGGCCGACCATATCCTGATCCTCGGATCCCGTATGGCTGAGGCGGACAGCTCTTCCTGGTATAAGGGTGTTACCTTCAATCAGAGCGTGACCAAGTTCATGCAGATCGATATCGATCCCACTGAGATCGGCCGCAACTATCCGGTCGAGATCGGCGCGATCGCTGATATCAAGCTGGCTCTGCAGCAGATTCTGGCTGCCGCGAAGGAGATCAAGCCCGAGGGCATCGATCGTCCCGAACTGCGCAAGGAGATCGCCGACTTCAAGGCCAACTTCAAGAAAGAGAACAAGGCCATCTGCGACGACGGAAGATTCCCGATGGCTCCTCAGAGAATCCTGAGAGACTGCAAGGCTGTTCTTCCGGAGGACGCTCTGATCTTCACCGATGTAGGCTGGAACAAGAATGGTATGGCGCAGCAGTATGACATCACCATCCCTGGCACCATCAACCATCCTTCGGGCCTGGCTACGATGGGATTCGGCGCTGGCGCTATCCTGGGTGCGAAGCTGGCTGCCCCCGATAAGGTGGTCCTGACTCTGACCGGTGACGGCGGATTCGGTGCTGCGAACCCCTGCGTGATCGCAACGGCCAAGGAGCAGGGCATCCCTGTGATCTGGGTCGTCATGAACAACAGCGCGTTCGGTACCATTGCCGGCCTGGAAGGTCTGCACTACAAGAACGAAAAAGAGAACTGCCCGCTGCATCTGGGAACTGACTTCAAGATCCGTCCCGATGAGATGGGTGACAAGATGGGCGGAGAGGGCATGTTCCAGCAGCGCTGGGAGTCCTATTCTCCCGACTGGGCTGCCATCGCCCGCGGCTACGGCATCAAGGCCAAGAAGATCACCTGCGCCGACGAGTTCGCTGAGGTCCTGAAGGAAGCCATCGAGTGCAACGAGCCGTACCTGATCGATGTTCCCATGGAGAACATCGCTGTTCCTACCCCCGGTGTGTGGAACATCAACGACATCTATACTCATAAGGAGAACGTCGACATCTGCAATGGTCGTCGGAAGTTCGCCGATGAGATGGACGGCAAAGAGGTGGAGGTTGGTCGTTCTCAGGCTGACTGATTTTAATCTGGTTATCTAAACTAGAATAAATTAAAAACCTTCAAAATATAACGTGACAAGGCGCATGCCGAATGTTCGGTTCGAGCATTCGGCATGTGTTGTATACGCAGGGCCGTGCGAGGTGTTTAGCGGCTCTGTGTCATGCGGACAGAAGCGCGTGGCTGCTTCTGTCTGATTAGGAGAGTATATTATGGCATTCGAGCTTGTAAAAGATATTCGCATCTGCGAGGTGGGTCTTCGGGACGGCCTGCAGAATGAGAAGACGATTCTGACTGTTGACCAGAAGGTGGAGCTCCTTAAGGGCATGATCGACGCCGGATTCAAGGTGATCGAGGTTGGTTCCTTCATGCATCCCAAGAAGGTGCCGCAGATGGCCAACACCGATGAGGTCTACAAGGCCATGGCTGAGGTGGAGGTTCCCGATGATGTGGAGCTGCGCGCTTTGATCCCCAACAAGAGAGGCGTGGATCGTGCGGTGGCCTGCGGCTGCAAGAAGGTGAAGCTGAACGTGTCCGCCAGCATGGGACACAACCTGGCGAACCTGAACCGCACCCCCGCAGAGAGCGTTGCCGGATTCGCCGAGGCCGTGGATGCGGCCAAGAGCAATGGGCTGGATATCTCCGGTTCCATCTCCATGGCGTTCGGTTCTCCCTGGGATGATGAGATCCCGGTGGACGAGGTGAAGAAGATCGTGGAAGCCTACATGGCTGTTGGCATCACCGAGATCTCTCTGTCGGATGCTTCCGGTATGGCCTTCCCTTCGCAGGTCTATAACATCTGTCAGGAGATGAAGAAGTCCTATCCCGACAATAAGTGGTGGCTGCATTTCCACAACACCCGTGGACTGGGTATCTCCAACATCATCGCCGGTATGCAGGCGGGCTTCACACAGTTTGACGCCTCCTTCGCGGGCGTGGGCGGATGCCCCTTCGTGCCCGGCGCGGCAGGCAACGTCTCTACCGAGGATGTTCTGCATGTCTGTGATGAGATGGGCGTGAACACCGGCGTGGACATCGACAAGGCTATCGCTATCAGCAAGAGAGTCGTGGAGATGATCGGTCACAGCGCTGACAGCTACATTCTGCGGGCCGGCAAGTCCAAGGATCTGAAGCTGGAGCTTCCCAAGGGCCAGATCAAGAACCAGACGAAATAAACCACGAGCTTTACAGCTGAGCTGTAAAAATAAAGCACACGCAAGGCAGCGTGTAGAAAGAGGTATTCCAATGGCTATTACAGTTGATACCAAAATGATTGCTCTGCTTGGTACGCCCCTGGGACAGTCCTTCTCCCCCAGAATGCAGAATGAAGCCTATGCTTCGATGGGATTCAACGCTCATTATTTCCCGGTGGAGTGCGACAATGAGCACATCGGCGATATCATCAACGCGATCCGTTACATGAACTTTGCCGGCTTCGCCGTCACCAAGCCCAACAAGGAGTTCGCCGTTCAGTTCATGGATGAGATGGATCCCCTGGCTGAGAAGATGGGCACCATCAACACGGTTGTCAAGACCGGTACGACCCTGAAGGGCTACAACACTGACGGCTTCGGCGCTACCAAGTCTCTGGAGCTTGAGGGTGTGAAGTTCGAAGAGTCCACATTCTTCGTATGGGGCGCCGGCGGCACCGGTAAGTCCGTGTGCTTCACGATGGCGAACCTGGGTGCGAAGAAGATGTACATCAGCTCCCGTTCCGATAAGTGCGAGAAGCTGGCTGCCGACCTGAACGACAAGTTCGGCCGTGAGGTCGCTGTCGCCATCCGTACCGCCGATGAGGACGCTGTGAAGGCGGCTGTCGCCGAGAGCGATGTGCTGATGAACCTCTCCGGTCTGGGCATGAGAGGCCATGAGGGAGAGACTCCCATCGCGGCCGAGTGCATCAAGCCCACTCATGTCTGCTTCGACGCGACCTACAACCCCCTGAAGACCCAGTTCCTGCTGGATGCTGAGGCGAAGGGCTGCAAGATCATCAACGGTCTGGGCATGGTTATCTACCAGGGCGCTCGTCAGATCGAGCTGTGGGCCGGTGTCGATGAGGCTCCTGTGGATCAGATGTTCAAGACCATCAATGATATTGTTGCCGGCAAATAATTGTCGCTGACAATCTGAGCAGATCGCAGACCCCGCGTGGGAGGATTCCGCCGGGGTCTGCTTCATTCCATATGGGGGAGACGATGGAGAAAAGGAATTCACCCACCCGTTCTGTGGAACGGGCCCTGGAGATTCTGGAATGTTTTCTGGACAAGGATGAAATGATCCTGTTGGAAATCGCCGAGAAGACCGGTCTGTCCTCCAGCACCGTACTTCGTATCCTCGCAGCGCTGCAGGAATACGATTTTGTTGTCAGGAATCCTCAGAACAAGACCTATCGCCTGGGCGCCAAGATCGCCTGGCTGGCGGAGCAGATCCCCCGGGAGACCTATGAGGATCTGAAGATGTCCTCCTACCCCTATATGGTGGAGATGAATGAAAAATACAATGAAGATGTGCGGCTTTTTGTGCCGAATGGGAGCGCCAAGCTGTGCATCGAATCCGTAGATTCCCGGCGTGAGCTTCGCCAGGTCGTGGAGGTCGGCTGCCGTCCTGATCTGGTGCGCGGTGCTGCGG
>JAJQDL010000073.1:8395-13251 GCA_021202235.1 Lachnospiraceae bacterium | reverse complement strand
TCAGATGACAGTCCGCATTAGAGTGTAATGGGTACAGCACAGATTCAGTGAATCAATGTCCTGCTTCTGCAGTTCATCCAGATAGCGATTGGCAATCTCCTCCGTCACATGGTCGTGGAGCATTCCTTCCTCCACCAGCGGCACGAAGAGTGGACAGGCCTTGCCGTACACCGCCAGATCCGGATTCAGACTCTGTATATAGCGGGTATGCATACCGCTGCGAATGGTGGCGTCAGTCGCAATGACGCCGATCCGTCCGTTTTCCGTGGCGGCCACTGCGGTCCGGGCGCCCGGCTTCACTACGCCGATAATGGGAATATGTATCTCCCGTTCGATTGTTTCCAGTGCATAGGCACTGGCTGTATTGCAGGCCACCACGATAGCCTTCACATCCTTTGTTTCCAGGAAACGCACGATCTGGCGCACGAAGCGGATGATGGTAAACTGGGATTTACTCCCGTAAGGGACACGGGCGGTATCTCCGAAATAGACGATTTTTTCGTTGGGTATCTGACGCATGATCTCCCGGGCCACGGTCAGACCGCCGACGCCGGAATCAAAGACCCCGATGGGTGCCTGGTTGTTCATAGGACCTCCTGGTTCTCTTTACTCTCTGTACCAGCCCCGCAGCGCCGGTTAAAGCGCACGGAATTTCTGATATTTTTCCTCATACCGGGCTGTCAGCGCCGGATCAGGCTCTTCTGTGTCGGCAACGCGCACCAGACGTTCGGCCGCTTCCCTCAACGGAAGCATAGGCACCGCAGCTCACCGCCACCAGTCCGATTTTGATTTCAGGCATGTTATTCATTTTTCTTCTCCCTTTCTCACTGCTATTCTATCTTGCAAAAGCCGACTGAATCAGTTTCTCAACCAGCTCTTCTCCGGAAATACCCCTTTCCTCCCAGAGCATAGGGTACATACTGATCGAAGTAAATCCGGGCAAGGTGTTGATCTCGTTAAATACCACGCGGTTCGTACCATTCTCCAGGAAGAAATCCACACGCGCCAGTCCCCGGCCATCTACGGCGCGGAAAATCGCTTCCGCGGCACGGCGAATCTCCTCCGTCTTCCCTGTGGGGAGCTCCGGCGAAAGCACTGTCCGTGAATCGGCATTATTATATTTGGCGTCGTAATCATAGAACTCGGCTGCAGCCAGAATCTCTCCGACCCCGGAAGCCCGGATTCCGTCTGCGTCCTGAAGCACCGCACACTCCAACTCCCGCCCGACGATCGTCTCTTCAACCAGAATCCGGCCATCCTCCGCCGCTGCTACTTCCAGCGCCCGCGCCAGTTCTTCCCGGTTTCCCGCCTTGGAGACGCCGCGCGAGGAACCGGCGTTGGAAGGCTTCACAAAAACCGGATAGGAAAGGTTCGCCTCCACCCGGTCGAGCACTTCATCCAGATCGGAGAACTCCTGCCGCAGCACCGGCACATACCGCGCCTGAGTGATCCCCAGCGGGTCAACAAGTCTCTTTGTCGTGAGCTTATCCATCGATACCGCCGAGGAAAGGACACCGCAGCCCACATAGGGAATCCCGGCCAGCTCCAGAATGCCCTGGATCGTGCCGTCCTCTCCATAGAGTCCGTGAAGCACCGGGAACACTACATCGGCCTTCCGCAGAGCAACCTGTTCCCCGTTCAGAAGAAGTACACCGCCCATGGTGGCATCCGGAGAAAGAATCGCACTCATTGAACTTTCCCGCCAGCTGCCGGAAGCGATGCTCTCCTCATGCTCCACATACAGCCAGCGCCCCTCCTTCGTGATGCCGATGAGAAGCAGGTCATACCGGCTGCGATCAATCTTTGCGATCACCGTACGCACAGAGACGCAGGACACCTCATGTTCGGAGGACTGCCCTCCGAACAGAACAACCACTGTTTTCTTTTCCATATTACACACTATCCTCATATTTCCCGGCAGCTCCCCGGAAGCCAGCCGACTTTTCTGTTCAAGCAAAAACCCTTGTGTTCTAGTTTACTTCACCTCAGTGAATAATTCAACTAATTCGGGAAAATACTCCATTAACGTCTTTTTCAAACACAAAGCTCACCTGCCTCCCGACCACGCGGGAGCTGCTCAGGGGCAGTGAAGACGAAACACAGGAAGTGAACAACATATGTGCAGAAATTATTTACTGAAAAAAGAACCTCTCCCGAAGCTCTCCGTACATCATCTGACCATGCGCCGTCTGCGCGCCTGCCTGCTGGCTCTGCTCTCCACGTGCCTGATTCTCATCTTCTGCGCCGATACCTGGCTACAGGATGCCCGGGTCGCGTCTCTCGCGGAGCAGGTGCTCCGCCTGCATATTCTGGCTGACAGCGACAGTGAAACAGATCAGACCAACAAGCTGCTGGTCCGGGACGCCGTCCTGACCCTCTTCGTGGAAAACCTGCCGGCCGACGCCGATCGGAAAACAGCGGAGGCCTGGGCTGTACAGCATGCCTCTCTGATCTGTGAGACCGCCGAAGCCGTTCTGCGCGCGCAGGGCTGTGAGGATTCCGTCTCCCTGACCGTCTCCGACAGCTATTTCCCCACCCGCATCTACGGCGGCCTGGTCTTTCCCTGCGGCACCTACCGCGCCCTGCGGATCGTCATCGGCAGCGGACGCGGCCACAACTGGTGGTGCGTCCTGTCACCGGGTCTGTGCCTGGAGACCTGCAGTACAATTTACGAACCGGCTTCCTCCGTCTCCGGGCAGGATGAGGACATGGATGTCCAGTATCATTTCTGGATCGTAGACTTTGCCAGAGAACTGATGCAAAGTATCGGAATGTCATGACCTTTTGTCCCTTGTATCATTAAATTCTTTACGGAAGAACCGCACAAAGGCTTTCACGGCCGGAGATCCGTACGACATGGGAGAAACTGCCATGCCGAGCTCCACATACTGAGGGGGATCCAGAGGAAGCCCCTTCACCGGAAAGTCCCACATATGTGTACTCAGCTCATTAGTGATGAACACACCCATATTTCTGGAGGCCATCGCGGTCGCCGTACTCGAGGTCAGCGTCGTATACACGATATTCGGCTCAATCTGATGCTCCGCGAAAATATAGGACAGATCCGGATTTTTCCCATGGACACATTCGATCATCGTCGCCGTTCCGCATTCCTCCAGAGGAAAGGCTTCCCACTGCGCGTAAGGACTGTCGAGGCTTACCAGCGCCAGCATCGGATTCTTCTCCAGTTCAATCCATTCCCCCATCAGATCATGATGATTGCTCAGAAAACCGATATCCGCCTGCCCTCCGTGCAGTTCATCAATAATATGGCGCCGCATGCCGTCGTCATTGATTTTGAAGCTGACCCCCGGATGGAGCTTCTGAAAGCGGATAATCATATCCGGAAGCCAGGAGGCGCAGATGCTGGGATAGGCCGCGATGGAGATTTCACCCACAAATACACCGCTGATCTCATCCGCCATCTGGTAAATTCTCTCTTCCTGGCGCAGAAAATTCAGAATCACCGGATACATGCGCTCTCCGTCTGCCGTCAGTGTCACGCCCTTCCGGCTCCGCCGAAATAAAATCAGATTCAGATCCTTCTCCAGGGCTGTGACCAGCTGACTGACGCCGGACGTCGTATAGTTCAGCTGGTCCGCGGCTCCCGAAAAGCTTCCCGTCTTCACAGCGGCAGCAAATGCCCTGCATCTGGCTGTTTCCACTTCCATCCCTTCCTTCCGTCGATTCGTGGCTTCAAACCCCTGATATCATCAGTCTATATTAAGTCTTACTTAAAGTCAAGTTGATATCCTTTAGATTTACTTTTTACCGGAACCCGGGTACACTATAGACACAGGAAAGAAAAATCAGGAAGCCGAAACATTTTCACGTTCATTTCGCACTTCCATCCATTCGAACCCACAGGAGGCGAATATGTCGATCTTACGGCTGGATTTTGCTGAACCTTTCTTCAGCATCGACTACGTAGAAGGAGAGGATTCCTACCAGGTTGACAGAAAAAGCATGGTCATCAATCTGGCAGAGCACGAGCATCAGAACATTTCGCTCGACGGCGGGCGCACCATCGTTCCGCTGAAGGCGGCCATGGTTCAGGATATGACCATTCGAAATCCGGTCAAAGCTTTCATAGTCCGCGATGTGGAGCGCACCGACATCCGCGATCCCGCCACCGCCGAGCAGATTTGCAGGACCTGGAAATCCCTCTACGAAATGTCCGGAATTGCCCGGCATAAGGGACTTCCTTATTATAAGTCCCCGAAATTCTGCATCGGTGAAGGAAGCAATCACATCGAACTGAATCTGTGCTTCGTCAGCGAGGGGATGGTTCCCTCCGGTCCTCATCGGGAACACGACCGCAATTTCGACGAGGTCCACGCGCAGATCGCCGGCTACGGAATGATGCGAGTGTATGATTACGAGGACAGGGAACACATCCACCAGGAACTGAACATGGCGCCCGGCATCGTCCACGACAGGATGTACGACTCGGAAGGCCGGTATCCCTGGCATGAATACAAGAGTGTCACCCCCTGCATCTACTGCCCCATTGAACTGGACCGCGGGGACAGCGAAAACTATCATCCCAGGGATCTCTGAGCCCTGATATCCAGGCCATTACACCTCACGGAAAGGAGCACAATAATGAGTAAGGACGTTATCACCATCGGCACAGTCGGCTATGGCTACGGCGCATTTCTTCATGTCAACGGATACAGGAACGCAGGCGGCATTCCCATTCGTCTGAAGACGGTCTGTGCGAGAAATGCGGAGAAGGCGGAGGCTTTCCGCGCGAAGTACGACTATGAGCAGATCTGCACCAGCTACGCCGAGGTGGTGGCGGAGAAGGTGATGGATAGGATCGAGCTGTGGGTGAAGAAGCGGAGGAAGATTGC
>JAJQDL010000073.1:0-8385 GCA_021202235.1 Lachnospiraceae bacterium | reverse complement strand
CGCCGCCGACATCGGCCGCACCGCCAGGAAAGCGGAACTGTGGGCAGAAATCGACAGACAGCTGGCCGAGCTGAAGGCGGTCATCGATGAGAGTGAAGGGCAGTTCTTCTATGCAGAGGATTTCGTCTATGCGACACCCGTGCAGAAAGCTGCGGAGATTCTGCGTGCGAAGAAGAGCAAGATCATGTTCATGAACGGCATCGAATCCATCATCGGTTCCACCAGCCCCGCCGCCTCCGAGTGGAAGAACTTCGGCGGCGGAACGACCATGCGGAACGGAATCCATATCCTTTCCACCATGATGTATCTGAAACAGGTCGAGGCGCAGGCCCGCGGCGAAGAGATTACCGTGAAGTCGGTGACCGCCGTCATGGGACAGATCTCCAAAGTCCCCCTGAAGGAGGGAGAGAAACAGTATGCGCAGGCTCACCCCAACGACGTCGAAGACTGCGCCAACATCATTCTGGTCTACTCTGACGGCTCCATCTGCAATGTCATCGGCACCGACGCCGTGGTCGGCGGCTCCGCAAACCACATCAATGTCGCCTGCAACGATATGAAGTTTCAGATGAATCTGACGCAGAATGATCTCCTGAAGACCTACTGCTGCGACGACAACGGCCTGGACGACGTATACTGGGGTGAACTAAATCCCCCCAGAACCGGCTGGAATAATGTATTTGTCTCCGATGAAGTCATCCGCGGCTATACCGGTGAGATGAAGTCGTTTCTTATGTCCATGGCTTATGGCGTGCCCACCGAGACGCCCTTCGAGCTCGCCTATGACATCATTCGTGTTGTGTACGCGGCCTTCCGCTCTGCCGAAGAAGGCCGGACCATTGAGCTGACGGAGGTATAAACATGGCGATGAAATTCAGTGTATGCACCATCGACCGCCCGCTGGAAGCATTCTCCCCCTTCCCTCTGCGTGGCTCTTCCTATGAGGAATGTGCTGCTGTCGCTGAAATTCTCGGATATGACGGCATCGAGCTTCAGATCCAGGATCCCGCGCAGTACGATGCCGGAGAACTGAGAGCGACGCTGGAACGGCACAACCTGGGCTGCTCCGCCGTCACCACCGGCCTGGCGTATCTCTATGAGGGAATGAGCATGACCCATCCCGACGAGAAAATCCGCATGGCAACCATCGAACGCCTGCACCGGCAGCTTGACCTGGCCAAAGAGCTGAATTCCCAGGTTCTCGTCGGTTATCTCCGCGGCCGCAAACAGCCCGGACAGACCGACGAGGAATTTGAAGACATCCTGACGGATTCCGTCGCGCGCACGCTGGAGTACGCCGAGGAGATTCAGTGCTCCTTCGTCATGGAGCAGATCAACCGCAATGACGGCGACGTGTTCTGCTCCACCGAGAGAACCATGACCTTCCTGGAGAAATTTCACTGCGATCTGCTGAAATACAACGGTGACACCTACCACATGGTGACGGAAGACCCGGATCCCGTGGCTGCCATCCGGCGCTCCCTCAGCAAACTGGTTCTCTTCCATGTGTCCGATCCCGGGCGGCAGCTCCCGGATGACAGGCATTTCGACTTCTATGAGGCGGCCGCCGTGCTGAAGGAGGCCAATTACAGTGAATGGGTAAGTATCGAAGCGAAGCCCTGGCCTACCAGCTTCGAGTGTGCCCGCACCGGTCTGAACTACATGAGAAAGGTATTCGGTTGATTCCGCAGGAGGTCTGTACCATGAATCAGAAATTATCACTCGGTGAACCATTCATCGAAACCCGCTATCTCGAGGCGGAGGAATCCTTCGCCGTCACTTTTCCTGCCATTCTGGTGAACCCGGATCCACAGCAGGACATCCTGGTAAATGATGAATTTGTCCTTGAACCTCTGAAAGCCATAATCGTCCGCGACGTGACGATTTCCGTCCCCGGCAAAGCTCTGCTGATCGTCGGCTTCGACGCCCTCAGACTGTCAGACCGCCTCACCATGGCTGCCCTGTGCCGCGTGTGGAAGTCCAATTACCAGCTGACCGGACGTCCCGCGGACAGGACCAGTCCCTACTTCAAGTCCCCGAAGGAGACACTGGGAAATATATCCATCAACTTCTGTCTCGTGGCAGACCCCGACGCTCCCTCCGGGATTCACCGGGAGCACGCGGATCCGACGGTAAAGGAGCTTCATGTCCAGATCGTCGGCGAAGGAGCCGTCGACCTGATGAAGTCCCAGGATCCTTCTTCCCTGTATGCCTCGCTCCCCCTGGCGACTGGTTCCACCCATATGGCAACATGGAACCCGGAGGGTGCTTACACCTGGCACAGATATCGCAGTGTCACGCCCTGTATCTTCCTGGGGGTTGAGGTGCACTGAGCGGACAAAAAACGGCAAAGGGTCAGGAACGGAACGCTGGCGTTCCAGCTCCTGACCCTTTTATATATGCACGAGTCGGCTGAACACAGGAAACGAGAACTTCCCTATACGTTTTTCCTGGTGTATTTCCGGTTTCAGCAGGTCTCCGGCTCCGGATACTCCACACCGAAGGTCTCCACCGTCATCGACTGAATGATCTCCGGCTCCAGAGGGCGGTCCGAATAATCTGTAGCCGTCGTGGCGATCCGGTTTACCACGTCCATCCCCTCTGTCACCGCGCCAAAGGCGGCATACTGACCGTCCAGATGGGGGGACGTCTTGTGCATGATAAAGAACTGAGAGCCCGCCGAATTGGGGGACATGGCGCGCGCCATGGAAAGAACGCCGGACGTATGCTTCAGCTGGTTCACGAAACCATTGCGGGCGAATTCCCCGCGGATGCAGTAGCCGGGGCCTCCCATGCCGGTGCCCTCCGGGCAGCCGCCCTGGATCATGAAGCCCTCGATGACCCGGTGAAAGATCAGGCCATCATAAAAGCCCTGACGCACCAGGCTGATAAAATTATTGACGGTATTCGGTGCAATTTCCGGATAGAGCTCGGCCTTCATGACCTCGCCGCTCTCCATCGTGATCGTGACAATCGGATTCTGTGCCATAACGATGATCTCCTGTTTTTTTAATAAACATTTTTCAGCCGTTTATCACCGCGCCTCCAACGGACTGCCAACACGGCGATTCCCGCGGTCATCATGTGCATGGATCATAAACAGCTTGCTGCTGTTCCTATAGTAAGACTTTTCCCGGTAGCTGTCAAGAAGCGGTCAGTTCAGCGGTTCTCATTGCTTTTTCAGTTTCAATTCTCCGAAAGTGAAGAATCAGAATCGTTCCGGTTGAAAAGAAAATTCCCCGCAAAGCCCAAAATGTGATACAATGTTGAAGATATTGCACCTGCGCATCGGCGATTTCCATATTTCAGCCAAATGTCGCTGCGCTCATGGTGCATGAATTCCATCATACACTTGAGGAGAACGCATCATGCCGGTATTTGACTTCAACCATACACCAGGGACCTCTGCCCCCGCTTCCGTTTCCTGCACTTATACGGTTTTCTATTCCAATGAGGACTGCGCCAGCCCTGAAAAGCCCATGTTAATTCTGGACAATCATGCCCGGAACTGGGCGCACCACTCCTGCGGCGTCTTTACGAATCCAAAGGATCAGACCGCTTTTGAATTCGAGCTGGAGGAAGGGAACCGCACGGCCGATATCCTGCAGATTGACGCCCGCTTCGTCAGTCTGCTCCGCTGGCTGGGGGAGAACCGCATCCATGTGCGTCTCTCCGGCGAGAACCGGCCTGAAGGCTATGCCGTCTACCGGATCCGGGAGATCGCCTTCGTCGGCGGCGGCAAGCTCTCCGCCGAGGATTGCTTCCTTCAGTTTATGAATGAGCGACTCCTGGCCAGCAGCGCACCGCCGCAGGAAGATAGCGATGAGGAGGATGCCGCGGACGGCGACGATATGAGGCTGACCAGCCTCCAGAGCATCACCGACTTCATGACCTGCGCCGGCCGCACCATGCCCGACAACATCCGCCTCTGGGCCAGAAGGAACCTGGCTGTGGCCCGCTCCCACGAGGTCTCCCCGGAGGAGCGCCGCCATGCGCAGCGCGCCCTCTCCACAATGATGAACATCCAGTGGAAGAACAACTATTTTGAATCGATCGATCCCGTCGAAGCACGCCGCATCCTGGACGAGGAGCTCTACGGCATGGAGAAGGTGAAGCAGCGGATCATCGAGACAGTCATCCAGATCAACCGTACGCACACTCTTCCGGCCTATGGCCTCCTTCTTGTCGGCCCAGCCGGGACCGGCAAATCTCAGATCGCCTATGCGGTCGCGCGTATCCTCAAGCTGCCCTGGACGACGCTGGATATGAGCTCCATTCATGACCCGGAACAGCTCACCGGCAGCTCGCGGATCTATACCAACGCCAAGCCCGGCATCATCATGGAGGCCTTCGCGATGGCCGGTGAATCCAACCTGGTATTCATCATCAACGAGCTGGACAAGGCCTCGGCCGGCAAAGGAAACGGCAACCCGGCCGACGTCCTCCTGACTCTCCTGGACAATCTGGGCTTCACGGACAATTACATTGAGTGCACCATCCCCACCGGGGGCGTCTACCCCATCGCCACGGCCAACGACAAGAGCCAGATCAGCGCACCGCTGATGTCCCGCTTTGCCGTGATCGACATTCCGGACTACACACTGGAGGAGAAGAAGATCATCTTCGCCCGTTTTGCCCTGCCGAAGGTACTGAAAAGAATGGGCGTCCGTCCGGACGAATGCATCGTACCGGAGGACGCCCTGCAGGCTGTCGCTGAATTATACCAGGATACCACAGGAATCCGCGATCTGGAGCAGGCGGCGGAGCATCTGGCCGCCAATGCCCTCTACCAGATCGAGGTTGATCATCTCTCTCAGGTCGTTTTCACGCCGGAGAGCGTACGGGAATTACTGGCATAGCCCGCCTCCTGTTTTACTCAGATTATCCCATTTGAAACACCGCGCAGACCCAGAAATAAGCTCTGCGCGGTGCTTTTTAATTTCATTTTCCGGCTGCTTCCAGCTGCTTTTGCTCCCGCCCCAGCGTCCGATATGTATAGGCAATGACAATCACACAGATGATAAAGGTCAGGCCGTCAGACACCGGCATGGAATAGAGCACACCGTCGAGGCCAAAGAAGCGGGGCAGCAGCAGCGCGAATCCCACGCCGAAGATCACCTCACGGGTCAGAGAAATGGCAGTGGAGGCAAAGGCCTTGCCCAGGGACTGCAGATAGATGAAAGTCCCCTTATTGACCGTGGCCAGCATCACCAGACACAGATAGGTCCGGAAGCATTTAATGGCAAATTCCGTATAATAGACGCTTTCATTTGCCGCACCGAAAAGGATGATCAGCTGACCCGGGAGAAGCTCCACGATGAGCCAGGCGACCACACCCACGATGGCCTCACAGGCCAGCAGCAGCGTGAACAGCCCTTTGGCGCGGTCCGGCCGCTTCGCACCGATGTTGTATCCCACGACGGGAATACAGCCGGCCGCCAGACCAACCGCAATGGAGATCACGATCTGGAAAAACTTCATGACAATCCCGACCACGGCCATGGGAATCTGTGCGTACTCCGTCTGCGAGAAGATCGGATCCAGCGCGCCGTAGGTGCGGATCATGTTGTTGACGGCCGCCATGGAGGCCACCAGAGAGATCTGCGACAGGAAGCTGGTGATCCCCAGAGGGATGAACCGGCGGATCAGCTTTCCGCTCAGGCGGAAACTGCTTTTTTTCAGATGAACGGCTTTCATATGGAAGAGATACCAGATCGAAAGCGCCGCCGTCAAAATCTGACCGGCCACGGTGGCCACAGCCGCACCCATCATGCCCCATTTGAACACAAAGATCAGGATCGGGTCAAAAATGATGTTCAGTACCGCACCGGAGAGGGTCGCTGCCATCGCGAACCGGGGACTGCCGTCAGAACGGATGATCGGATTCATCGCCTGGCCGAACATGTAGGCAGGAAGCCCGATCGTAATGTAGATAAAATACTGTCGGGCATAATAAAAGGTCTCTTCATTCACGGTCCCGCCGAACAGCGTCAGGATCGGATTCATAAAGAGAAAATACAGCGCCACCACGATCAGACTGCTGACAATGCAAAGGATGATAGCATTGCCGATGCTGCGGTGCGCCTTCTCATGTTCATCGGCTCCCAGGCAGATGCTGACAAAAGCGCAGGCGCCGTCGCCGATCATGACGGCGATCGACAGGGCCACGACGGTCAGGGGGAAGACGACCGTATTGGCGGCGTTTCCGTAGGAACCCAGATAGGTCGCGTTCGCGATAAATATCTGATCCACGATGTTGTAGAGGGCGGCCACCAACAGAGAAATGACACAGGGAATCGAATATTTCCGCATCAGCGTTCCCAGCTTCTCCGTCGCCAGAAATGAGTTGCTTTGCTGTTCCATGATACTATAAAACCTCCTGTGAAAATACAGACGCCCCGCCTCACCGGTACAGCTTCCGGCGGGAGCGCGGACAAACTTGTCATTGAAACGGCAAAAACGCGTAAATCCGAATCCGGATTTACGCGTTTCTGCTACTCGACCAGCCAGTATTTTAAACCAGTTTTATTTTGTTGTCAAATGAATTTTTTAACTTCATGCCGGGCAGAGTGCTCTCTGTTCCGTTACATTCCCAGCTCTTCCTTCAGCTTCGCCAGGGCATCATCGGTGGCAACAGAACCGCCGGAGGCATATTTCGTCTCCAGATCCTTCTCCTCCTCGGCATCGGTGTTCCGGTTCAGGTTCTCCAGAGCCTCCGCCTCCGCGAGCTGTTTTCCGGCCTTCTCTTCCATGCGGGCGAAGGCGTCGAACGCGCTCCGATCCACGGCTTTGTCCGTCATCTGCGCGGCAGCCTTCGTCGCCTTGGCTGTGACGGCCATGGCCTTGATCTGAGAGGCCTTGTTCTCCATCTCCTTGATCTCTTCTTCCATCTCGCGGAGCTTGGCGCGCAGCTTATCCGACGCAGCCTTTGCGCTGCCGTAGATCTCCTCCTGCTTCGTGGCCCGCGTTCTGTAATCATTCTCCTTCTCCAGAGCCTTCCGGGCATCGCCCTCATTTCCCGCTTTCAGGGCGCTGGCTGCGATTCCATGCCACTTGTCCGCCTCCGCGTTCAGGCGCTCCAGCTCCTTCTTGGCCACGGACTCATTGGCCAGCACGGAAAGAGACTCTTTCTTCACCTTCGCGTATTCCACCTTCGCGTCTGCAATGGTCTGATCGACGATCTTCTCCGGATCTTCAAAACGATCCAGCAGCTCGTTGATATTTGCCTTTGCGATGGTCGCCATGCGTTCAAAAATACCTGCCATTTTCAGTTTCCTCCTGTTAATAAAGCTATTTGTCACAAGCGGCAAATTTTCGCGCCCATCGCGGGCTGCGTAGGCCGCCGTTCAGTTACACATTTTTGTGATTCCAAAGACCTCATTCATCCGTATACTTGTGAATCAGGTCCTCATCCTCCGGCGAATTCTCCGTGGAACCGACCGGAGTATTCAGGATGCGCCGCATCTCTTCCGCCTCCTGACGCTTCTGCTCAGCAATCTTGAACAGGATCAGGCCTGCCACCATTACAATCAGAATGACGACACTCAGTACCACATACAGCGTCGCTGACCGGGCGTTTCCGGCGGCATCCTCCATGATTGTATCCGCCGAGGCAGTAAAAATCTTTGCGAAATATTCCTCATCGGACAGGGACATATCGGTGTAATAGTAATCCGCGTTGTCCAGGAAGATACCCCGCGCATCTGAGTCGATCACGCTGTCCGCCGAGACCCCCGTATACAAGAAGGTCACATAGCGGCTGGTCTCATACTCCATGAAGACGAAGATCATATGTCCCTCATCCGAGAAGAGGGAATCATACAGCGTTTCCAGGTATTCCTCCGCCTCGTCATCGGTGATGTCTCCGCCCTGCCCACCGAGATTGTCACAGATCAGCAGATAGGTCTGGACGCCCGTCTTATCATAAAAATAATCGATCGCATTCTCCACAGTCCCGGTATTCGTGATCCACCCCAGCTCATCGTCCAGCACCTGATCGGTGCTGACGCAGGCATCCGCTCCCAGCTTCTCGCGGGTCACAGTGTTCGCTGCCGCTGACCGGGCACGGGCTGCAGAGAACAGGAGCGCAATGACAACGATGACCATGATCACACACAGGGCCTTGTACCATCCCGGTATGCCCTTCTTCCGCTGCTTCTCTTCACGTTCTGTCTGACGGCTCTCCTGATATTCCGTTCTGCCGGAATTCCCGCTTCCATTCACATAAACCGTTCTCGGGCCAAAGATCGGCCAGAAGAAAACTCCGCTTCGCCGTCTCCTCGGCGGCGGCGGTTCCATGCCGCCCCATCCTCTTCCATAACCGGGACCTCCTCCCGGCGGCCTCCCACCGCCCGGGCCGAATCCGCCGGGGCCAAAGCCTCCCCC
>JAJQDL010000127.1 GCA_021202235.1 Lachnospiraceae bacterium | reverse complement strand
CGCGGGAACACATCGGCGCCCCCGCGCCTGAATCTGCAGCAGCATCCCCAGACGGCCATTCTCCTGTTCCCAGATCATTCCTCTCTGATAGTCCAGGTGAAGTCCCCGGCAGGTCTCCGCCAGCTTTCTGTTCCAACGATCCGTCACATCCGTCGGCTTGTCCAGAGAATCCGCCATTCGCAGAAGGAAGCGCTCCAACTCCAGCAGCTCTTCCCCAGCCACCTGGCGGCTTTCCAGATACCGGCGTTTCCAATCGGTCTGACTCTGATTGCGTTCCATCTCCCGGTTCAGTCGTTCTATGTAAATTCCCGACTCACGGCATGTCTCTGCAAACAGCTGCGGCATATCCTCCCGGCGAACAGCTCCGTTTTTTCGATACGCAGCCGTCAGATATTGCAGATAATACGCGTCCTTCTGAATCGCCAGCTGACTGACATGACATCGGCCGCACGCCCCGCAGACCTGCTCCGCTGTATTGGTCAGCGCTGCGGCGGCCTCCTCCCGACTCATCCGCGCATAACTCTTTTCCAGATCGTCCCGGAAAGAATAAGAGAGGTGATGAAGACACCGGGACATCTCTCGCATCCTCTGTGTTATACCATACTCACGCATCCGATACCGCCAGGCCAGGCTGCGCCGCCACCGCCTCTGCCGCCCGACGCCCCACATACGTCCTGCCGCTCCTCCGATACAGACCGCCAGGAACAGTCCCGGCAGTATGCTCCACTCAAACATAGTACCCCTCCATTCACGTGTCTCACAATACGACTGCACCTGAACAGTATACAAAAGAGAGCCTGCAGATTTTGTTGAAATCTGCAGGCTCTCTGTAAATATTTCTCTTTCTTATTCGACATGAATCAATCGTCATTGGGCTTAACGACTGTCTCATCCTCTCCCACCAGCCCCAGGCGCTCACGGGCAATCTTCTCGATATATTCCCGGGTCTGAACATACGCCTTGGATTCGGCCAGTTCGGATTCACGTTCCTCCTCCGCTTCCAGTTCCGCCTGAAGCGCCGCCACCTGATTCTCATAGCTCTGAGCGGTGACGCGAAGAGTGCTCATACGAACCCCCATGACGGCAGCGAAGCAAAGCACCACTACAGTAACCAAAAGAATGCCGACGTTGGCATTATATCTTCTCCTTCTGTGTCGTCTTCTCTCACTGCGCTTTTTCACTGTCACGGGACCTGCCACCTTATCTGTTACTCGCCGCCCCGCCGTGATCTTTTGTCCGGAAGACAACTGCAAATAATATTTTAAACCATTTAGCACCACTTTTCAATGGCTTTCCGCAAATCTTTACAATTTTTGCAAAATTCGTCCAGATGAATGACAGTACCCGTCCCAGCCTGCAAAGCACGGCCGTCAGCGCCCCTGTGAGCAGAGGGCTCAGACTCATCCGCCACAGAACCATCCCCAGGACAAGAGAAAACAGTATATACCAGCGGATCATCCCATCGTTGCTGTGCATGCACCGCAAAAATGTCCACAGGCCGCAAATCGCACCAAAGAAGACATCCTCCACATTCACCCGACGCAGCCCCGGATGGCAGAGATTTCGCCAGACCCGCAGCAGATCGTAGGCCGCCATCATCTCCATACCGCCGATCACTCCCAGGAGACACAGTTCCCACTCCCGGAGCAGACTGAGGCTCAGCATCTAGCGGAAAAGCCGGGACAGAATAGACTCTCCCTCCCGGTCCGACCGACGCAGATCGGAGTACTGGAGCAGGTCCACCACTCCCTCCAGCTCTACCTCCCCCTTCTCCAGCGTCAGACGTTTGACATGAAGCTTATCTCCTTTCACCGTCAGAAGGCCCCGCTCTGTCTTCAGGAGAATCTCCTTTTCATCAAAGGACTGCACATCCCGGACACCTGTGACAAGACCGCTCTTCCGATCCTCCAAAACCAGTCGATGGGGTGCTGTGTGCTGCATTTCTTCCATAAATATACTATCCTCCTGCCCTTCCGGATGACCGTCCGGTTGTCTCTATATTCTATGATGCAGGCAGGACGTCTATGACCCGGAAGAGAAAGTCTTTCATGAAACGCCGGTTTCCTGTAAAACACAGGAGGTTCCATTCTCAGAGATACCGAAACATCTCCTTCGCCTCATCCTTCTTTGTGGTCTCCCGAATATCCAGGACCTCCACCTTCACCGTCTTGTTGCCGAATCCGATCTCAATCAGATCGCCGGCCTTCACCTCCAGGGACGCTTTCGCCACGCGGCCATTGACCGTGACACGTCCGGCATCGCAGGCCTCATTGGCCACGGTTCTCCTCTTGATCAATCGTGACACCTTCAGATATTTATCCAGTCTCATTTTTCTCCTTTCTGCGCAGTCCTCGTAGGGAAGACTGCCACACCACACCAGGGCAATAGAAAACCGCAGGCATGGTTCCTTTCGGCTCCACTCCTGCGGTTTCCTCCGACGATTCCCGCCGGATTCTTCTTTACTCGTTCATCATGTCCTTCAGTGCCTTACCGGCCTTGAACTTGGGAACGCGGGACGCCGCGATCATCATGGTCTCGCCGGTCTTGGGATTTCTGCCCTCTCTGGCCTCTCTCTCAACGGCCTCAAAAGTGCCGAATCCTACCATCTGCACTTTACCGCCATTCTTCATTTCCTCAATCACTACATCGGTGAAAGCCTTCAGAGCCTTCTCCGCATCCTTTTTGGAGATATCCGCTCTCTCCGCCACGGCAGAGACCAATTCCATCTTATTCATTCCAATGTCCTCCTGTATCGTACTGTTCCCCGAGCCCGGTATGTTTTGCCCCCGTCCGCGGCCTCTCTCGGAACTATCACCGATACTATAACGGCTAATCCCTCATTTGTCAAGAAAAACGAGGGGATTTCCACGGTATAATATTATCAGTTTTAATCGTGTTATGATTCAGACGGCATCGTCGTAATGAGCATGGCATCACCAAAACTGAAGAAGCGATATTTCTCCCTCACAGCCTCCTCGTACGCTGCCAGAATATGCTCCCGCCCGGCCAGGGCAGAAACCAGCATCATCAGCGTTGACTTGGGCAGATGAAAATTGGTGATCAACGCATCTACCATTTTGAACCGGTACCCCGGATAGATGAAAATATCCGTCCATCTACTCCCCGCGTGCAGAATTCCTGTCTCATCCGTTGCCGATTCCAGCGTCCGGCAGCTGGTCGTTCCTACAGCGATAATCCGGCCTCCACGCGCCCGGGCCGCATTAACGCGGGCTGCCGTCTCCTCATCCACCTGATAGAATTCTGAATGCATATGGTGTTCTTCCACCTTCTCCACCTTTACCGGGCGGAAGGTTCCCAGCCCCACATGAAGAGTCAGTTCGGCAATTTCTACCCCACGCGCCCGGATCTCCTGCAGAAGCTCTTCTGTGAAATGAAGGCCTGCGGTGGGAGCCGCTGCAGATCCGTCATGGCGGGCATACACCGTCTGATACCGTTCCCTGTCTTCCAATTTATGGGTAATGTAAGGCGGAAGAGGCATCTCTCCCAGCCGATCCAGGATTTCCTCAAAAATTCCTTCGTATTGGAAACGGATGAGGCGGTTCCCGTCATCTACAATCTCCAGGATCGTTCCCTGCATCTGCCCTCCGAAATCCAACACCGTTCCCGGCCGGGCTTTCTTCCCCGGCTTCACCAGAGTCTCCCAGACGTCTCCTTCCCGCCGCTTCAGCAGGAGTACTTCTACAGTGGCTCCCGTTCCCACTCGGGTTCCATAGAGTCTGGCGGGAATCACCCGCGTATTATTAAGCACCAGGCAGTCTCCGGGGTTCAGATATTCCAGAATATCGCGGAAAACCCGGTGCTCGATCACCCCGGTCTCCCGGTCCAGTACCAGAAGCCGCGAGGAGGAGCGGTCCGGGATCGGGTCCTGGGCTATCAGCTCCTCCGGCAGTTCATAATCAAAATCTTCTACATTCATGGCCTGCTGTCTATTCAGCCTCCTCTTCCTCTGCCTCAGTTGTCTCCGGTTGGTAGGGAGAGAGGTACTCGCTGTAAATATAGCCAACGGTACCGCTGCTGAGTACCACCTTACACCACTCGTCCGACTCACCAATAACATGTACCCAGTCGCCCATCATCACCAGCTCATAATCGTCTCCTTCTGTGGAAGGAGTCGTACGACACTTCACATTGTCGATGGCATACTGAATATTGTCCACCTCTTCAAAAGTGATCTCTCCGGATTCCGAAGCCTCCTTCGTGGTCTCTTCCGCTGTCGTCTCTTCGGCAGAGGTCTCCTCGCCGGAAGTCTCCTCATCTCCGGTCGTCTCCTCTGTCTCCTCGCCGGTCGAAGACAAAGCCGCGATGAACGCCTTCAGATCCTCATCGCCCTCCTGCGCCTGCTCGTAAGCAGCCTGCACCTCTTCCGACAGTGTCAGGATCTCTTCTGTATTCGAAAGTGCCGTCATGTATTCCGTTACCGCATCATCAAAATACTGATAGGTCAGAAGGCGCAGCGCTCCCTCCGAATCGGTCTTCACATAAGCCGGAGACATACCTGGCGCCGCAGTCTCAATATCCACAAATTTCGTGGAGTAAACGATGAAGACAGCATATTCCCCTTCGTTTTCTCCGTCTGTCACATACGTTGAGATATCTTCATAGTCCTCGATGAACTCCGCCTGCGAAGTCAGACTGTCTGCATCGATCTCCACCGACTCATCAACGAGCGTCTCCAGAGTATCCGCATCCGCATCTGCCAGCGCCGCATAATAATCGGTCACCAGCTCAGTGATCTCAGTATTTCCATCTTTCTCCCAGTCAACTGACAGGGCCTCCCCGGTACTCTCTTCCGTTGCGGCAGAGGATGTCTCCGCTTCCGAAGAGGTCTCCGCTGCACCGCCAGTGGAAAGAATCCCGCTTCTATACACAGCAAAAGCCACGGCGCCGATCACGATCACAGCCACGATGATCAGGATCAGTGTCTTTCTCCTCCGGTCTCTCCGGCGTCGTTCCATACGCTTGGCCCGATCCTCCGCCGTATCGGTGCTGTCCATCATACGGTCCTTCCGCGTTCCTCCGGTATACACGCCCCGATCTGAGGTATCCCGCTTATAACGTCCCGAATAGATATCTTCCGTGGATTCACTCTCCGCCAGCGGATCATCCAGAACCTTTTCCATCTTCTTTACCGGCCGCGCTGTCGACTCACTCTCTGCTTCCTGCGGCGCGTTGTCCTTTTTCCCGGTCCGGTTTGCGGAGATATCGATGTCAATAAAATCGTCCTCCCACTCGTCATCAAACTCTTTCGCCATATATACCGCCTTTCACCTGCGATGGTTTTCCGTTTGTAACCTTTCGTGTCACACCATGCAACGGTGCAATCGTTTAATCAGACAGAGAAACCTTCTTTCCCTGTACATCATGACATGAAATAAACAGCTTCCCTCCCCGGCAAGCCATCTATCATTCTATCAAGGGGAGTGGGGATTGTCAACAAGGTTTCTGTGAGCTCTTTGTGCCTCTTTACGGCATTTTTTATAACTGTTCAGTATTCCAGAGGGTACCACTCAGCCTCTCCCTCCAGACAGATGGCATTTCTCAGGCGGCTGTAGCGATAAACGGAATAAGACAAAAGATCCTCCGGGCGAACGGCACACTCATTGACATCCCGCACCATCCAGCGCAGTCTCTCCATATCCGTCATCGTTCCCGGCAGGGCGATCATTTCATGGATACTGGAAGGAAGAAGGAAGCAATCCGCCCACCCCTTCTCTGACGTCAGGCGAAGCAGCAATCCGGGCGACAAAATGGCGGAAGCCCCCAGACTTCGCTGACGATTCGTAATCACATAAAGAGGCAGCTCCTCCAGCGCGGCATGAAAGGGGCCGCAAAGGTCCGGGAACTCACCTGCTGTCTCTACCTCCGGAATGATCAGCGAAGCAAGCATCTGCTCCATCGGAATGCACTCTGACGGGAATAAAATCTCTCTGTTCCGTTCTGCCTGACGGAACAGTTCTTCCTCCGGGATGCCCCACCGGTTCAGATTGTGATTCTGAATTACGACAGCGCCGGAACAGCCTCTTCCCATTTCAAAAGAAAGATAGCAGACAAGCGCCAGATCCAGCACAGGCCGATGCGGTGCCCGTTCCAGAAGACTCTGATTTCCAGCGCGGCCGATCAGCTTCAGACCGATCCGTGTCCTGGTACATTCCCAGTCTGTCAGCCAGGCATCCTCGCCATATCCCGCCTGCCATCCTTCCTGTGTCGTCTGTCTGAATTCTTCATGTAACATAAATAACCTCCCGCCCTTCCGGGCCGCGGCAAAATGTCCTGCGCATCACCAGTCTGCCTCTCGTGTGTCTCGTCGTATGATGGGAATACAACAAAATAATGAGTGTCAAAATGCGACGTTTGTAGAAATTCCAGAAAAAGAAAAATGCATCTGATAGGAATCGAACCTACGCACACGGCTCCGGAGGCCATCGCTCTATCCACTGAGCTACAGATGCATCTCGTTTAGTATAGCACACTTTTAAAAAAAGGCAAGTTTATTTTTGAAAAAGGGGGAAAGATTTTCGGTCCCAATGAGCGGTTTCAGGACAGGAAGTCTTTGCTCTTCTGTTGGATTTATGCTAGACTATCGGCAGACGTGATTACGATATCAAGGAGCCGAGAAGGGAGTTTTTACCCATGAAAAAAGAAAGAAAAAAACGAAGCCGGCGGCAGACCGCAGCCCTGATCGCCATCGTCCTCCTCCTGTGCATGTACCTGATCAACCTGATCCTGGCTCTTATCGGCACAGAGGAATCCCGGGATCTGCTCAAGATCACTCTGACCTTCAGCATCGCCGCCCCCATTCTGCTCTTCGGTCTGCTGGTCGCCCTGCAGAAAACATCCCGCTTCCGCCAGGATCCCGAAGAAGAGCTGACACCGGAGCAGCGGGAAGAAGCGCGGCGCAGGATGCGTGCTGCGCAGGATAGCCGCCCTCAAATTCACAGAAGCCAAAAAACCGGCCATTCAGATTCAAAGTAAGGCATCAGCTGATATCCGACACTGCAGAAGCCCTGTTGAAAGAATAGCAGGACTTCCGTATCTCTTCAAAGATTAAAAGCCTGACAGGCATAAAACTGTCAGGCTTTTAATCTGGTGTCCAATCTGTATTCCATCCGAGTATGCCCGAAGGGATTCGAACCCCCGACCCACGGCTTAGAAGGCCGTTGCTCTATCCAGCTGAGCTACGGACACACATCTCCGCTTCCGCGGAAAGAAAATACTTAGCATACACTGAATCTCCAGAGTCTGCTAAGCATACAATCGGGGCGACAAGATTCGAACTTGCGACCTCCCGGTCCCTAACCGGACGCTCTACCAAACTGAGCCACGCCCCGAACTTACCATGGCGGCATCTCTGCACGAACTATTAGATATTACCACATTGAAATTCGCCTGTCAACAGCTTTTTTACTGTTAAGCCCTCATTTCCGAAAGGCTCTTCACAGATACCACTGCATATCAAACCGGCTTCATCACAGGTAAAGGACTCTCTCACCGTCCCTGACGGGAAAGCAAGGGAACGGTGACAACCGCGCTGATCATCACCGCCCGATTATTTTACACGCTCTCCCGGAAAAATGCAAGCGTTTTTTACGCGATCTTGCTCTTCGCCAGATCCGCCAGCTTCGTGAACGCTTCGGGGTCATTGACCGCCAGATCCGCCAGAATCTTGCGGTTCATCTCTACGCCAGCCTGCTTCAGGCCATACATGAACCGGCTGTAGGACAGGCCGTTCATCCGGGCCGCCGCGTTGATCCGGGCGATCCACAGGGAGCGGAACTGTCTCTTTTTCTGCTTCCGGCCTGCATAAGAGCTGGTCAGAGCTCTCATCACGGACTGCTTTGCAACTCTATACTGTTTGGATCTGGCGCCGCGATATCCCTTCGCCAGCTTCAATACACGGTTATGTCTCTTTTTTGCGCCGATGCCGCCTTTAATTCTTGCCATCTCAGTTATCCTCCTTTAATTAATCGTAGGGCAGAATCTTCTTCATCACCTTGGCATTGGTATGATCGGTGATGGTCGCCTTGCGGAGATTTCTCTTCCTCTTCTGGGACTTCTTCGTCAGAATGTGGCTCTTATAGGCTTTCATTCTCTTCAGCTGGCCGTTGCCAGTCTTTTTGAAACGTTTGGCGGCAGCTCTTTTTGTCTTCAACTTCGGCATGATGATATCCTCCTTAAATTGATCTGCCGACGCGGGGCGCACCTCGTCCCGGCAGTTTGTTATTGTCTCACTTTCAACGCTTTTCACTCAGGAACATGACCAGGCTCCGGCCTTCCACCTTCGCCGGTTTATCCACAACGGCAATGTCCGACAGCTTGGCAGCGAAATCATCCAGAACATGCCGCGTCTGGCTCATATGGCTCATCTCACGGCCGCGAAAACGCAGCGTCACCTTCACCTTGTTCCCCTTCTCCAGGAACTTGCGGGCCGCATTGGCTTTCGTGTTCAGATCATTCTCCTCGATATTGGGCGAAAGGCGCACTTCCTTTGTCTCGATGGTCCGCTGCTTTTTCCGGGCCTCTTTCTCCTTGCGGGCCGTCTCATAGCGGTACTTGCTGTAATCGATCATCTTACAGACAGGCGGCTTCGCCGCCGGTGCGATCATAACCAGATCCAGCTCCTCGTCCCGGGCCATCCGCAGGGCCTCGCGGGAATTCACGATTCCAACCTGTTCGCCGTGGCTTCCGATCAGTCGAATTTCTCTGTCGCCGATCTGGCCATTAATCAATAATTCGCTAATTGCCTTGTACCTCCCAATGATTTATATGCGAAAAAAGGTGGATAGACAGACTATCCACCTGGAACATGCAAAATAAAACCATGCATTTTCAGAAACCCGAGTCACCGTTGTGCTGAGGTGAGAGTGGACACTCTGCTTTTCTATCAATTTGACAACATATGCATGTTAGCACACCGCGCCCACCCTGTCAACCCGTTTTTCCGGATTTTTACGGGCAAATTTTGAGTCTTTCAGATTGTTCCTCCTGCCAGCAGGGCATTGTTACATGGACATATTCCAGGCCATATCCCAGAAACCATCCTCATAACGGCTGCAGGCGATAACGATATCCTCGAGACGCTTCAGCTGCTCCTCCGTATAATTTACTGTCAGGCGATCCACCAGATCGATCATCACATCATTGCTGTCCCGGAAGGCCTGAGAGGTATAGGTCTGGATCCAGTGACCGTAGAACTCATGATCCCTGGAGCCCGGAATGGTCTCCATATAGTCTCCGATCAGCTTGTAGCTCCACGAACAGGCCAGTACGGCGGCAGCCAGCTCCGCCAGCCCCTCCTTGAAGGACACAGAGATCATGTAGTTCGTATAAGACTCATTGAGCAGGCTCATCTTTGCGTGGTCGATCTGCTCCCGGCTGATACCCAGTTTCTTCAGATAGCTCTGATGCACAGCATTCTCTGTATTCAGCGTATCCTGAATCAGGCCGGAGAAGACCCGCATATCGCTCTCATTCTGCGCCTTGATAACACCCAGCGCAAACACCTTTGCATACTGCATCAGATACAGATGATCCTGAATCATATAAAACTGAAAATTCTCTACGGGCAGGGTCCCATGGGCGATGCCATCCACAAAGGGATGATGATAGTAGCTCTCCCAGATCTCATTGGCTGCCTGATGCAGACGCTCTGATACTTTCATTGGTATAAATCCTTTCACAGCACAGGCCGCCTGACGGGCTGCCCGCAAAACTTCTTCGTTCTCGTGTTACCAGGTTCTCTTAAAATTCTTCTTCCGGTACTGCCCCGGCGTCATCCCCGTATAGCGGCGGAATGTCTTGGAGAAATGGCTCTGCGAGCAGAATCCCAGATACTGACCAATCTCCAGCAGACTGTACTCCGAATACTGGATCATGCTCTGTGCTTCCTTCACCCGGCTTTTCTGAATAAATTCACTGACCGTCTCCCCCGTCTCCTTCTTGAACAGGGCGCTGAAATACGTCTCTGAAAGACCCGCGTTGTCCGCGATCTGCTTCAGAGAAATATCATAGTGCAGATGCTTCAGAATATAATCAATGGAAAGCTTGATCTTCTCACTCATCAGCACATCCGACTTATTCTCATGCACCCGCTCCGTAAAGTCCAGCACAGCCCGGCGATAGATATCCCACAGCTGCTCCGGAGAGGTACAGGTGTCCGCCTCCTGCATATAACTGTCGCTGAGCGTGAAAGCTTCCTCCTCACCCAGGCCGCCGTCCAGAGCTGCCCGAGCCGCCACAGCGATCCCGACGATCGTCGTATAAAGCTGCTGCCGGAATGGGTTCGTCGACATCTTCCCGCCCCGCTGATTCCCGGCTGATTCCAGATACTTTTCGACGCGACGGATATCGCCCTCCATGATGATGCCGTTCATCATCTTTTCCTGTGCATACTTCCCCTTGGAACGAATCTCATCCCGGCTCTGCAAAATCTCCCGGCGGGGCCGACGCGCTGCCTTCGCCGTCTTTGTCGATTTCTCCGCAGTCTCCGTTCCTGCCGGCGTCTCTTTCTTTTCCGGCTCTTCGATCTTCTCTGTCTCTTCTGCCATTGCGGCCGTCTCGTTCATCGCCATACTGTCTTCCATCTTTTCCATTGATTCCATTACAATGTCCACCTCAATTCACAGTTTGCTGAAGTTCATTCCATGTTCTCTATGATATAATATTCAGACATTTTTTTCCAGTACATTTTTGTAAATATTCTTGTTTTTTTATGTTTTCGCAAGGTTTCTTTCGCGTTTTTTCTTATTTTTTTACGAATCCGTATTTGTTAAAGGTACCAGCTTCCCAAATACGAGACGCCTCGCCTCCTCGAACGTATAGGCGCAGGTATACAGGGTCACCAGTCTGTCTTCCGCCGTGACGGTCACCTCACTCTGTATATCGGAAGCCTCCCGCAGGCTGTCGATCCACGCCTGCTTCTCCTCTTCTCCGGCGAAATTCAGCGGGAAACCGTCTGAACCATCCAGAATCGCACTGGCAAAAATCTGAATCTGATACACCGTCTCCGGTGTATAAAGAATCATAAACGGATGCTCCTCGTAATACTCCTGAGAATCGTACTCACCCAGAGTGCGAAACATCTGACCGTTCTTCATATAGTGTCCGTAAATGATCGTGTTATCATCGGTAAAATCCGAAGCGTTGGCGGCATCCACAAAGAGAGTTCCGCAGCTGTTCGTCTCCCCGCCGAAAAGATGATGCAGATAATACTCGTTATCCGTCGTCTGCACGACAGGGTAATTAATGACGGTGTCTTCGCAATACAGCCAGGCCACCGTATCTGCATTCTGCGACAGAAGCCCGTCAAAATCAATGTTCAGCAGGGAAAGCGCCTCTCCGGAGCTTTCCGCAGTCTCAGCGGTCCCGGTGTTGTCCGCCTCTGCAGAATCAGCCGTCTCTCCGGTCTCCGCCGCATACTGTGATGCGATCTCCTGATAATGATCTGCCGCGATACGCCTGGTTCGATATTCCGACCAGGCTCGATAGCCGCTGTAGATAGCTACAGCGGCCAGTATAATAATGAGGAGATCATACAACAATCTCCGTTTATTTCCCGACTTCTCTGCTCTTTTTTTCGGCATCCCGCTCCCTCCGAAATTGCATAAACCATAAATCTCATCGTGAAGCTTCGCGCAATCGGGCAGGAGGCTGCTTTTTCACCTCCGACTCACATCCGCCGGAAAAATTTATCACGGCGCTGCGCATAAAATACGTGCACCGGGACTGCTCCATGAGACTGTCCCGGTGTCACAAGCCTTATTCAGTATAGTACAGAGAACACGCTCCGTCAAGTTTCCTCCGTCTCTCCATGTTCTCACTTTCCCATTTTTCTACAGTCACGTACCTCTTTGATAGCTCCCCACAACAGGTTCAAAAAGCTGCTATTCTCAGAAGTCAATCCTTCTCCCCTCTTCCGCCGACTGATAAGCGGCATACATAACCTTTACCGTCTCGTAAGCCAGGTTGAAGTCAGAGGTAGGAGTCCGGTCATAGGCGACGGTCTCCATGAAGTCCTGCAGCTCTCCCATATAGCCCCGGATGATTTCGTCAGAGACAAAGGCCTTATTCCAGCCCAGCTTGGCCGGAAGCATCTCCGAGATTGTCACGTCCTCAAGGCCATCCTCATCGAGGAAATAGGTGTTGAGGATATCCGTGGGCGTGATGTTGCACATCAGGGCACTGTCATTGCTGTATATTTCGATATAATTCTTCGTCCCGCCGAGGACCGTATCGCTGGCGATGGTCATGGACTTCGTTCCATCGGAGAAGGTCACCGTGATCACGCCAAAGTCCTCCACATCCTCCGGCCGAGCCGCGATGTGCCGGTGCTCCTCCTCGCTCAGGCAGGCCGTGGTCTTCCCCGTGTCGCAGGTAACACTCTTCACGGTAATCGTCTCTCCCCGGGCCTGCGCCTCCTGCTGCTTCAGCCACAGCATCCCGCTCAGCGGATGCGTGCCGGTCCGGATCAGCGTGCCGCCGCCAGTGCCGTTCCACTTGCCTGCAAGAGACGAGCTGCTCCCCTTCAGACTCTCCTCCCCCTTCATGAAGAGGATCTTACTCTTCTTGGCCCGCAGGATCTCCGCGGCTTTCTGCACATTGGTGGCGTAGACAAAATTCTCCGCATACATGAATTTACGCCCGGTCCGTTCGACCACCTCTTTCAGGCGATTCATGTCATCAATAATATAACGATACATCTCCGCCTTCGGCGTGGTATTCCCCACATTCTCCTGCCCCTTTTTGCCAAAATAACCGGTCAGAGGCTTTTCACAGATCACATCCTTCCCCGCTTCCATGGCCTGAATCGCCATATCCACGTGCGTGAACGGCGGCGTTACGATGTCAATGACCTGAATCTCCGGATCCTGCAGCATCTCACTGTAATCCGCGGTCACCTGCTCATAGCCATACCGCTCCTTCACCTTCTCCGCCAGTTCCAGATTCAGATCGCAGACCGTCTTCAGCCGCACGGACACTCCGCTGACCTTCTCATAGCCGTTCCCATGCAGATATGCAGCGTATCCTGCGCCGATCGTCCCGATCACTACTTCCCTTGTCTTCTCTCTCATGATACCCTCCTTGTTATTGGCCGAATGGCCATCCGTTTGTTATATCTATACAATAAAAAATAACAGGGTAAAAAACAATTTCTTTTCCGTACTTTTTCTATATCTTTTGTGTTATAATTTATTCGTGTTTTTATTTCTCAAACGATATGTGTAGGACATACTATGAATCTTCACCAGCTGACCTGCTTCCGCGCTCTGGCCCGAAACGAACAT
>JAJQDL010000110.1 GCA_021202235.1 Lachnospiraceae bacterium | reverse complement strand
CCCAACGGTCGCAAACCCCACCGCGCGGGGGGCGCACTTCCTCCGGGGTTGGGGGAACAGTTTACCGCAGATTGTCTTTCGTGAAATACGGGAGAAACGAGGGAATATTTTATGGAACAGACAGAACAGGCGAAGCAAAGCAGCCGGGAACTGAAGATGATGACGGAGCCGATTGCGAAGATCATTCCCGCGATGGCGGCTCCTACGATCGTTTCCTTCCTGATCACTTCCATCTATAATCTGGCGGATACGTATTTCGTCAGCTCTCTGGGGACGAATGCCACGGCGGCGGTCAGCGTGAACGCCTCTCTGGACCAGATTGTGATGATGGGGGGTTCCATGCTGGCGATGGGAGCGAACAGCTACATTGCCCGGCTGCTCGGCGCCCGGGATAAGAAGAAAGCCAGCAATGTGCTTTCGACCGCCTTTTTTATGGCGATGGCCTTCGGACTTGTGATCCTGATTCTGGGGACGACGTTTATGACGCCGCTGGTTCGTCTGTTGGGAGCGACGGATACCTGTGAGGCGTATTCTATCCAGTATGCGACCTATGTCCTCCTGGTGGCGCCGTTCATGGCGGCGAATTTTGTCATGAATCAGTGCCTGCGGGCAGAGGGCAGCGCAATGCTGTCCATGTTCGGCATGGGCTTCGGCGGCGTTCTCAACTGCATCCTGGATCCGATCTTCATTTTTGGCCTGAACCTGGGGGTGGCCGGAGCGTCCATGGCCACGGCACTTTCCAAGATGGTCAGCTTTGCTATTCTGATCTTCCCTTATGCGACGCATCGAAGCGTCCTTCGCATCTCCCCGTCGCGCTTCCATCCGAGTAAGGACATCCTCTATCAGGTTATCAGCGTGGGGGCCTCCTCGATGCTGCGCACCCTGCTGGGTATAGTCTCAGCGATTGTCCTGAATAATATCGCCGGCAGCATTTCAGATTCGGTGTTGGCGGGTATTGGCGTCTCCACGAAGATCATGATGTTCCCCTTCGGCTTCATTCTCGGCTTCGGTGCCGGATTTCAGCCGGTGGCGGGCTTCAACTGGGGTGCGAAGCGCTATGACCGGGTACGGGAATGTTATAGTTTTTCGGCCAAACTGGCACTTGTATTCAGTGCGTGTATGGCGATCCTTCTGGCAATCTTTGCGAATCCGATCATCCATCTTTTCTCCCAGGTCGATCCGGAGATGCAGCGCATCGGCGCCCTGTGTATCCGCACGCAGTGCCTGGCGCTTCCGATCCATGCCTGGGTGGCGGTGGTAAACATGTTCTGCGCCGGTCTCGGCTATGTCCGGGGCGCGCTGATTCTCTCTACGTCCCGGCAGGGGACCTGCCTGCTGCCCATCGTCTTCCCGCTGGCCTGGCTTTTCGGAGCGAACGGCGTTGCCTGCGCCCAGGGCGTGGCGGATATCCTGACGATTCTTCTGGCGGTCCCTCTCCTGCGGCGCGTGCTGCGGATGGTGCGTGAAGCGGAGGAGGCGCAGACGGCAGAACTTGCCGCGCAGGCGGCAGCGCCTTCTTCACAGACGGCAAAGGGGGCGGATGTATAATGTCAGACCGTGTGCTGAGCAGTCTGATCCGCATTCACCGAAAGCGCATCTGCCGTCTGAAACGGGAAATAGCGCCCTGGCACTATGTCGGCACCATGCACCTGATCGTCTTTTATCTGCGCCGCTATCCGGGAGCCAGCCAGGAAGATATCGCGACCTTTCATTTCCTGGACAAGACCAGTGTGGCCCGGGATGCCCGCCGTCTGGAGGAGATGGGACACATCCGCCGGGAGATCAACCCGGAGAACCGGCGGCAGTATCGTCTGTTCCTGACACCGGAGGGGACGGAATTCCTGAAGATTCTTGACGGATTTCATGACGGGTTTGCCGCACAGATCTCCGAGGGCTTCACAGAAGAGGAGTGGGAGACGCTCGCCTGTCTTCTCGGACGCGTGGAGGCCAACTGCTGTGACCGGGCGGAAGAAGAGCGCGGGAAGTAAATTCTTCTTTGAGAAAAATGAGAAAAATTCGGCGAATATGGTGGAAATGCCGGATACAGAGTGTTATACTTGTCAGGTAAAACATTTCTGTGGCAGAAACGCCGGGTGAGTAAAACATCCGGAAGATGTTTTTGCCTTCTCATCTCGAAGGAGGAATTTATCATGAGCAGCTGGAAAAAATATCTGGCGGAGGTGATCGGTACGTTTGTGCTGGTTACTTTTGGATGTGGTACGGCGGTCGCGGTAGGCTGTGACAGTGCTTCGGGCAGCGGGTATCTTCTGACGGCCCTGGCTTTTGGTCTGGTGATCGTTGCGATGGCATACAGCATTGGCAATATCTCAGGCTGTCATATTAATCCGGCAGTCTCTCTGGCCATGCTGATGCGAGGGCAGCTTTCCACGACGGATTTCGTGGGGTATGTGATCTCTCAGCTGATCGGCTCCGCTCTGGGCTGTGTGGTGCTGGGAATTGTGTTCGGTTTTGACTGCGGCTTCGGCGCCAATCAGATTCAGGCGGGCTGGACAAACGGAAATGCCGGCAGTGCGCTGCTGGTAGAGATCATCCTGACCTTTGTGTTTGTTCTGGCCATTCTGGGTGTGACAAGCAAGGTGGAAAACAGTGCGGTGACCGGTCTGGTCATCGGACTGAGCCTGACTCTGGTGCATATCCTGGGCATTGCCCTGACAGGGACCTCTGTCAATCCTGCCCGGAGTCTGATGCCCGCGCTTTTTGCCGGCGGCACGGCGCTGTCTCAGGTCTGGATCTTTATCATCGGACCGCTGGTGGGCGGCGCACTGGCGGCGGTTGTCTATGGCGCACTGGACTCTGCGGACAGGTGACGGAAAGAAATAAATATGGTACATAGTCAGGAAGGGACGATCCGAAGGGGTTGGCCCTTTTTTCGTGCGCAGAGCCGCCTCTCGCTCGATGGGAGAAAAAAGAACCTCAGACAGTGATAAAAAATGCAACGGTTTGTCTCAGGAGTACAAACAAATATGGAGAAAACATGGAATATAAACTGACAATATTTGTAAAATACAACAAAAAGACGGAAAATATATTGACCGGATGCATGTATTTTGTTATACTTGCCGAATCGGGCGATTCTCTCCGGCGGTGTGGGCCGGAGCTGGTCGGGAGGTGGGAGATGCTGGAAATCGGTTCCGTCGTGGATGGAAAATACAAGATACTGAATCAGATCGGCCAGGGCGGTATGAGCACCGTTTATCTGGCTATCAATGAGAAAGCCAACAAGCTCTGGGCGATCAAGGAAATGCGCCGGGATGGGGCGCGGGATTACGAGGCGGTGAAGCAGGGTCTCATTGCAGAGACAGATCTGCTGAAGAAGCTTCGACATGAGAGCCTCCCCAGCATCGTTGACGTCATTGAGGAGGAAGACACTTTTCTGGTCGTCATGGATTACATCGAGGGGAAGCCTCTGAGTACGATCCTGGCGGAGTACGGCGCACAGCCTCAGGAGGAGGTTGTAGAATGGGCGAAGCAGCTGTGTGATGTGCTGGGGTATCTGCACACCCGGAAACCGCCATTGATCTATCGGGATATGAAGCCCTCGAACGTGATGCTGCGTCCCGACGGACGGGTGATCCTGATCGACTTCGGTGCAGTCCGGGAGTTCAGCGGCTGCCGGACGGAGGATACGCAGTGCCTGGGAACCCGCGGCTATGCCGCGCCGGAGCAGTATGGCGGCCGGGGAGAGACGACCGTTCGCACGGATATTTACGGTCTGGGGGCGACGCTGTAGCATCTTTTGACGGGACGGAACCCCGGGTATCCGCCCTATGAGATGGTTCCGATCCGTTCTATCCATCCTGCACTCTCCTCCGGTCTGGAAGAGATTCTCAGGATATGCACCCGACCCGATCCCGATGAACGTTATCAATCCTGTGCCGAGCTGCGATTTGCGCTCGATCATTATCGGGAAATGGATGTCGGATACAGGAAGGCGCAGAATCGCAAATGGTTTGCGTTTCTGGCCTGTGCGATTCTGACGGTGGTTTGCTTCTTCGGTGCGGCAGGCTTCCGTTTTGCGGAGATCCATACCAGCCGCAACAGTTACGAGGAGTATGTCGTGGCTGCGGAAGCCTCGGATGATTGGACGGAGCAGGTGGCTGGCTATGAAAAAGCGATCCGGCTGGATCCTTCCCGGCCGGAGGCCTATGTGGGCCTTCTGGCGGTTTATTTGAATGACGGAAGCTTTTCCGTAGAAGAAGAGGTAGAATTCCGGGAGATGCTGGGGACGGCAGAGGGGGAGCGAAAAAGCAATGAGGCTTGTCTGAAGCAGAATCAGGCGGGCTACGCGGAGGTGGCCTGGGAGGCTGCGCTGGCCTATTATTTTTATTATGAGAACCGGGAAAGTAAGAACACGGCACGGAAATGGTGCAGGGTGGTGACAGCTGTTACGGATCCGTCTGTCTTTGATGAAAACGGAGAGGCCAGGATACGGCGCTGCCAGTGTCTGTATGAGATCTGCGACTGTTCCTCTGAGCTCGGTGTGCGGAGTGTCGCCGGCGAGACCTCTGTCAGCTATGCGGACTATTGGGCGGATCTGGGGCGTCTGACGGAGGGTAATCTGGCGGCAATGGACGCGGAGAAGACAGCCTGTATCATGTACAACGAGGTCGCTGTCCAGCTGATCAGTCACAGCCGGGAATTCCTCGATGCCAGTGTCTCCCGGGAGGAGATCGCGGCAAAGCTTGACGACATGGAAGCGCGGCTGGATACGGACTTCACTTCGACCGATGCGGCAGATCAGGCGGATGTGGCGGCCGTACGAAGCAGTCTGAAACAGGCCCGGGCGGTGCTGGCGACGATGCCGGATACGTCGGGGGAAACATGATGATGATTGGCACAGAGAAGCGGATGAGCCGGACGGCGCAGCGGATACGGAGCGCACAGGAGGAATGCGAAGATGAACAATGTGGAAAAACTGATTTCTCAATACCACACGGGATGTCTTGTGTGTCTGGGGCTGGCAATGGTCTTCTTAGCGGTCACAGTATTTCTGTTCTTTCGGTTTCATGTTCCGACTCTTTTTGCCGCCCGCAGCGGACGGATCAGGAAGCGGAGTATCCGGGAGATCGAAGCGAGGAATGCGCGGAGTGATTGGCCGTCAGGCGGACGGGTTCGCGTGCAGGGAGAGTACACGAAATTACTCCAACAGGATACGGCGAGGATCAATCTGGAACAGACGGAGAACAAGGGGGAAGAAGAACAATGCGTAAAGAACGAGACAGAATCGTGGCCTGGCTGCTGACCTTTGTCATGGTATTTCTCATGGCAGTCGGCAGCGGACGGGTTATTTTTGCAGACGGGGAAGATGCGGTGGCCGACGTCATAGCGGAGGAAGCCGCCGAGAGCAGTGAGGATAACGCGGAAAATGCAGAAATCGCCGAAAGTGGTGTGGAACCGGGTGCTGAAACGGAATCCGGAGAGACGGACGAGACAACAGACGGTTCGGAGGGGACAGAACCGGAGGAGATTGTGCCGGAGGAGAACGTCATCCCTCTCGACGTGACAGTGACCGTGAAGGATAAACAGTATGACGGGACGATCAATGGCGAATGGGAAACGATGACGGTCAGCGTGGTGGAGGAGACCGGAGAGACATTTTCACGTGACATCACTTCTCTGACGGAGAATCCTGCAGAATACATAGAGGTAAATGAGATCACATTTGTTCAGGCGGATGCCGGAAGCGATCTTGCGGTGACCTATACGCTGTCATGGACCGAAGCCGCGAGAGCGGCGGGGTATGATGAGATCTGCGCGCTGCCGGAGACAACAGATGGAACGTATTTTACGACCGCGAGTATTACGGCACGCGAGGTAGTGATCGAATCGATCCGCCTGGCAGACCGACTCTATGACGGGACGACGATCGTGGACATTGATACCGCGGAAGAGAATCGGGCCGTCGTTGCATTGAGGGATCCTTCGGATACGGATGCCGGAATGTTGACGGAGCAGGTGGAATCCCTGTATCTGACCGGCACGGTGGAGATCGACTCGAAGGACGTCGGCGACACCGGGAAACGGACGGCGGTGGCTTTTGGGACTAAGGCGGACGGAGAGACGGCGGATGTTTCCCTGGCGACGGACACAGCGGAAACGGTCGATGTGAACAATTTTGTACTGGCGGCAGTGGATCCCGATGGTACAGTTCTGGAGGACATCAATGACTATTTTCAGTACAATACGGTGCAGGTGACGATTTCCCGAGCGGTCATCTGGCTTTCTTTCAGTGCTCTGACCTGCGAATATCAGGCGGTCCCTGATGACATCACCGACTGTGAGGTGTCGGTATCCTGGCCTTCCGCCGCGGGCGGTTCCGTTGAAGTCTCGATCAGGGACTATACCTTCGGCGGTTCTGCCACGGAAGCTCTGAAGGAGGAGGCGCAGGCCGTGCTGGATGCGTATGAGAAGCCGGAGCTGGTTTTGCTGAAATCTGAACTTGACGAGGATGGAGATGGGTTCAATCCTGGTCTTGATGTTGGCGTCTATGAAAATGTCGTCGGACTTTCCGGCCTGACGGTGGCGGAAGAAGATCTTTCAAAGAACACAGAGAATTCCTTCCTAAATGTAAATGTGACCGTGGAGGGAACAACCAATTCGAATTATCAGCTGCGTGTGGCAGAGGCGGATGACTTCGGAGACATCATCATTGAGCAGGACAGCACCACATACTCTCTTGCCAATCTGGATGTGAAGCCCGGGGAAAATGTCTTCGTGGATGAGGTTCATGATACGGTATATGTGAAGCAGGGCACTGTACTCTTCGTGGAGGGGAACGAGGCACTTTCGGAGTCCCTGAAGAGCGAACTGTACAGTGGAGAAGCCGTCTACGACAGCGTATGGATCGGGACGACGGAGGACAGCGGGAAGGTGACGCTGAGCGAAAACCTGACGACAGGTGTTTCTGCTGAAGAGCTTGCCGCTCTCAGCTCTGACAGTACGTTGACGCTCTATCTGGCGAAGACGGTGACCAATGCGGAGGGCGAAGTGACCGGCGCGAAGAATTATTCCAGAGGATTTGCCATTACCATTCATAATGACGGGACCGCCCCTGCGGCGTCCTTCGCGGTGAGCGGGAACATACTGGAGAATCAGACCTTTGCCGATCGTGTTACCTTCGGGCTGATCGATCACAGAACGATGTCATTCAATCTGACCGTGGAGGATGCGGAAAGCGGGATCGCCTGCATCGAGACGTATCTGTACACGGGATCGAAGGAGGAGATCGACGCGCTGGACGGGCAGGGGAATAATCTGCGCATCCTGAGTGAGGACTGGGAATGGGACGAGGTGATGAGCCCGGAATCCAACGACGGACGTTCGGAGGGATATACCGTCTCTGCGGCTTACACTGTGAAGGCAAATATCTATGCCGTGGCTTTCGCCCGGGTGACAGATCGGGTCGGCAATGTTTGTATCTACGGAAGCAATGGTCTGATCGTGGAGGTGAATGCGCCCAATATTCCTGTGATCACCTACAGCATCGAAGGGAAGTCCGACGATGGCGTGTATGGCGGGGACGTCTGCGTTACCATCCGGGCGTCGGAGATGCTGGCCGATGCGGACGACATTGCTTCTGGCCTGCAGTCTGTGACGTATACGATTTATAAGGACGGCGAGGCGGTCAGCGGTTATACGGACGTGGAGCTTTTTGAGGATACGCTGGAAGAGGCCATTGCAGAGGGAACTGTGACGCTGGAACAGCTGCAGAGTGCGGTCAGCATGAATCTGGAGAGGGACATTACGATCCCGGCGAGTGTTTTTGACAGCAACAATGTCTATGTAGCCGTGCGGGTTACAGACCAGGCGGGAAATATCGGCGAGGCCGTCGGAGATGTGATCCAGATTGATGTGACGAACCCGGCGGTCGAGGTGAGCTACGATAACAACAGCGCCGCCAACACCCGCTATTTTAAGAGGGCCCGGACGGCGACGATTGTTTATACGGAGCGGAATTTTGACATCGAACAGGTGACTTTCGACCTGACACTTGCGGACGGGGAGAAGCAGACATTATCCTTCCGCGAGTTAAATGCCATTGAGGGGATCCGTACCTCCTACACTGCGTCCGAGGATGATTCTCAGTATGGCTGCAGTCAGAGGGATTATACGGACGCGCGGACCAACACGGTGACCATAACCTTCTCTGGCGATAACGACTATACGATCGTTCCCCATGCAATTGATCTGGCGGGGAATGAGGCAGAGGAGGCGGTCTATGCCTCCTCCACAGCCAGGGGAACAAAGACGCACTTCATCATTGATACGACAGCACCCGTGCTTTCGATCGTTTATTATGACGCAGAGGGGAAGGAGATCACGCCCGGCAAGTCCGAAAAGAAGCGTCTGTATGAAGATGGAACGATCTATGCGGCGGCAACGATCATCGAACATAATTTTGCCGAACAGAGCGGCTTCGCCAAGGGTCAGATCGTTTATGCGGTGACAGCAGCAGATGCCGGGGGCAGTGCGGTGACCGTTATGGATTATCAGTCGATGGCGAATACGTTGTCCGGGTGGACGGCGAACGCGGATGTGTGGACCTCCGCTCGCTTTACGTTCTCCGCAGATGCCAACTACGTCGCCGGATTCACCTATACGGATCTGGCGGGGAATTCCGTAATCTGGAAGAATGATTATTATACGGTAGATCAGACCGCGCCGACCGGGACGGTCAGCGTTGGCAGTCTGGGAACCTGGGTCTCTTTCCCGGGCAAGATTACCTTCAGCCTCTTCTCCCGGAAGAGCCAGAGGGTGAGGATCACAGCCGATGATGCGACCTCGCCGGTTCAGAGCATTTCTTATCTGACCGCGACCGGAAGGATGACAAAGGCGCAGCTGGCGGCTTCGGATAAATGGAAGAAGTATTCTTCTTTCGTACGGAAAGCCAACCGGCAGTTTATTGTCTATGCAAGGCTCGTGGATGAGGCCGGGAATGTCGCGTATCTGAGCTCTGAGGGTGTCGTGCTCGATACGACGGCGCCGGGCCCGGAGATCACGATCACGATGGACGATGCCGGAAATGGCATATACAACGGGGATGTGCCTTTTACGGTGCAGGTGACCGATCCAACCAGAGGCGGCACGTACGCCGGTCTGCAGTCGGTTTCCTATGAGATCCTCTGTGATGGCGTGGTGACACAGAGTGGTAATTTTGATGCTGAACTGACACCGGCCTCCCGTCGTGTGCAGAGCCTGACGAAGCGTCTGACAGTCAATGCAAAAAAGAACAATTCCAACGACGTGATGATCCGCGTGACGGCGGTGGACAACGCAGGCAATACAGCTGCGGCGAAACAAGCTTTAAAGATCGACATCACGAAGCCGACCATTTCCGTGACTTACAATGATGTCTTCGCCGTAAACGGGACGTATTATCAGGATACGCGCGTGGCAACAGTGACGGTCACCGAGCGGAACTTTGATGCTTCGGGGGTGCATTTCTCCATCACCAATACCGATGGGACGCAGCCTGCGATCAGCGGCTGGAGCCACAGCGCCGATTCCGGCACGTCGGATGGTGCGACTCATACCTGCACGGTGACATTTTCGGCGGATGGAGATTATACCTTTACCGTAGAGGCGACGGATCGGGCGGAGAATACGGGCTCCTACGGGCAGACCGACCGCTTCACTGTAGATCGGACGGCTCCGGTGCTGAGCGTGAGCTACGATAACAACGATGTGACCGGCGGTAGCTATTACAATGCCGTCCGCACGGCCACTGTCGCCATCCGTGAGCACAATTTTGACGCTTCCGCCGTGACGGCGGCCATCACAGCCAGCCTGAACGGACAGGGCCTCACGGCTCCTGTCCTCAGTGCCTTTCACAGTGAAGGGGATGTGCATACGGCAACCATTTCCTATACGGCGGATGCGGATTACACATTTACGATCTCCTGCATGGACCGGGCGGGGAATCATGCAGCTGCTTATGAGACAGAGCGATTTACCGTCGATACCCGGAAGCCGGAAATTACGATCGGGAATGTGGCGAAGGCGAACACCGGCGCGGTACAGCCCACCGTGGAGGTGACGGATCAGAATTATGTGGGTACGCAGGTGACGATTACCCTGACCGGCGCGCACAATGGGGAGATGGAATTATCAACCTCTGTTGTCTCTATCAGTCAGGGACAGAAATTCACTTTGGTGGATCTGGCGCACGAGCAGGATCTGGATGACATTTATACGCTGCAGGTGACGGCGGCGGATCGCGCCGGGAACACGGCCAGGGAGAACTATACCTTTTCTGTCAATCGTTATGGTTCTGTGTACACTCTTGATGACCGCACTGCAGAACTGCTGGAACCCTATTATATGAGTGAACCCGCCGACCTCGTGATCCGGGAGACAAACCCTGATCGGCTGAATGACCGCTGGATCGTCTGTATGAAGGACGGAGAGAAGTATACTCTGGAGGAAGGACTTCACTACACTGTGAATGTGCGCGGCGGAGACGGTTCCTGGTGGGTGTATGAGTACACGATCAGCAGGGAGAATTTCACGGAAGACGGGATTTACACGCTCACCCTGTACTCCGAGGATGGCGCTTCCAACGTTTCGAGCAATCAGGCCAAAGGGATGGACCTGGAATTCGTCGTGGATACGACGCCTCCGAACATCGTAATCACGGGAGTCACCGACCGGGGACAGTATACCCGGGACGCGCAGGATATCACCGTGGATGCACAGGACAACATCTATCTGGCGGCGCTGAAGCTGGAGGTGCTGGACGGTGACGGCTCGGTGCTGGAGGAGAAAGAATATACGGAAGAAGAACTCAGAGAAAATGATGGCGCTGTCAGCTATGAGCTGGTCAGCCGCTCCGTCTGGCAAACCGTGCGGGTGACGGCGACGGACGCTGTGGGCAACCGGGCCGTCAGTGAGGACATCACTGTCCTGATCAACCCCAGCAGGCTGCTGCAGTACTATATGAATAAACCGCTGTTCTATGGTTCTCTGTTGGTGCTGTGCCTGATAGCGGCACTTATCGTTTGCTATGTAAGAAGGAAGAGGAGGCAGGGGAGATAATAAAATGCTGTCTTTTTAGCGGGCATCGTGATATGATAAATAAAATTGGAAGGAGTGATGATTTGCAGAGCAAAGAAATCATACGGGAGAAAATTAAGGAGGCGGTGGCCTCGGTGCTGCCGATCACCCTCATTGTCGCAGTGCTGTGCCTCTTTTTGATTCCGGTGAGCAACGGACTGCTGCTGTCCTTTCTCATCGGTTCCCTGCTGCTGATCGTCGGCATGGGGCTCTTTACGCCGGGAGCGGATATGTCCATGACGCAGATCGGCACGCACATCGGGACGAAGATGACGCAGTCCCGTAAATTGTGGTTTATCCTTGTACTGGGCTTTGCCCTGGGTGTGGCGGTGACGCTGTCAGAGCCGGATCTGCAGGTGCTGGCGACCTATGTGCCGGGAATTGACCGGAATGTACTGATGCTGACGGTGTCCGTGGGCGTCGGTCTGTTTCTGGCTGTCAGTCTGTTGCGAATCCTGCTGCGGATCCCTCTGCGCTGGCTGCTTCTGGGCTGCTATGCGGTGATCTTCATCCTGGCGGCGCTCTCGGATCCGGATTTCCTGGCGGTGGCCTTCGATTCCGGCGGCGTGACGACCGGCCCGATGACGGTGCCCTTCATCATGGCTCTGGGCGTGGGCGTCACCTCCCTGCGAAGAGATGAGAAGGCCAAGTCAGACAGCTTTGGTCTCGTGGAGCTATGATCCGTCGGTCCGGTGCTGGCGGTGTAGCTCCTGGGCGTATTCTACCAGAACAGTGCGGAAAGCGGTGCGGAGACGATCATCCAGGATTTCGAGAACTCCGTCCTGCTAGGGCGGGGGTACCTAGCGGCGCTGCCCGAGTATATGGAAGAGGTGGCACTGGCGCTGCTTCCCATCTTTGCCTTTTTCATGGTATTTCAGGTCATTTCCCTGAGATTACAGAAAATCCCTCTGATTCGTATCCTCATCGGTATTGTTTATACATATGTCGGACTGGTGCTGTTCCTGACAGGAGCCAATGTGGGCTTCTCTTCTCTGGGCTATGTGCTGGGGACCTCCCTGGGAGGCAGTCGGTATGCCGCTCTGCTCATCCCTCTGGCCATGGTCATGGGCTGGTTTATCATCCGCGCTGAGCCCTCGGTCCACGTACTCAATCGGCAGGTGGAGGAGCTCAGTGCCGGAGCCATTTCCGGGGAGGCCATGGGAATGTGCCTTTCGATCGCCATCGCGCTGGCCATGGGACTTTCCATGATCCGGGTGCTCACCGGCATTTCCATCCTCTGGTTCCTGATCCCTGGATACGCTGTGGCGCTGTCTCTGACTTTCTTCGTGCCTGATACTTTTACGGCCATCGCCTTCGATTCCGGCGGCGTGGCTTCAGGACCTCTGACGGCCACCTTCATGCTGCCCTTCGCCATGGGGGCGACGGCGGCGCTGGGGGGGGGAAAATGTCATGACCGATGCCTTCGGTCTGGTGGCGCTGGTGGCCATGATGCCGCTGATCACTGTGCAGGGGATGGGCGCTCTCTATGTACTTCGGATGCGGCGTGCGGAGAGCGGCAAGGCGCTGCCGCAGTATGCCGATGATGAGATCATCGAGCTGTGGGAGGTGAGATAAACTGGAGCTTTATTATATCCTTGGCATTGTAGACCGGGACCGGGCTGATGAACTGGCCGGGCTCTGCCGTGACAGAGGAGCCAACCTGGTGCTCACGACGTTGGCCCGTGGCACTGCCACCTCTGAGCAGCTTTCTCTGTATGGCCTGGATCGCACAGGTAAGGCCGTCGTCAGCGCCGCTGCCGGGCGCGACGCGATGAAGCAGGTTTTCCGGGAAGCCAAGCGGAAGATGTACATCGACATTCCCGGAAACGGCATTCTGGTGGCGGTTCCCGTGAAGAGCGTGGGCGGCGGCAGTACACTTGCTTATATGACGGACGGCAATGTTCCCAGCGGAGGAGTACCGGATATGAATTTTGACTACGAACTGATTATTATCATTTTAAATGAAGGATATGCGGACATGGTCATGGACGCGGCCAGACCGGCGGGCGCTGCCGGGGGCACGATCCTGCATGCGCGGGGAACCGGGGCCGCGGGGACGGAGAAATTCTTCGGCGTGTCTCTGGGGACGGAGAAGGACGTGATCTACATCGTCGCCGGGGCGAAGGAGAAGGCCGCCATCATGCAGGCGGTCAGCCGCGAGGCGGGGACCGGCACCCGGGCCGGCGCCATCTGCTTCTCCCTGCCCGTGTCGGCGGTCGCCGGTCTGCGGAGGCTGGAGGACGAAGACGAATAAAATCAGAAGACTTATCAAAAAAACGCTTCCTGCGGGAGAGAAAATCCTCGTGGAGAGGCGTTTTTTGCGTTCAGATTACCAAATGGCGAAAATCCATGCAGCGCTGGCCCGGCGGGAATTTGCATCTTAGCCAAGCTGACCTATAATTTGCTCAAACTAACAAA